>NZ_JBKJPP010000024.1:0-48675 GCF_046595215.1 Lapillicoccus sp.
GCCGGGCGGAGGCAGTTGCCGCGCAGGAGGTAGCGGGTCGGGCTCGTAGTGAGCGGCGATAGCCTGCCCCCATGACCTCCCCGCCCGCCGATCACGGTTTCGCCACCCGCGCCATCCATGCCGGTCAGGAGGCGGACGCCGGCACCGGCGCCGTCGTCACGCCGATCTATCAGGTCTCGACCTACAAGCAGGACGGCATCGGCGGCTTCCGCGGGGGCTACGAGTACTCCCGTTCGGCCAACCCGACCCGCACCGCCCTCGAGGAGTGCCTCGCGGCCCTCGAGGGCGGCGGCCGCGGCTTCGCGTTCGCCTCCGGACTCGCCGGCCAGGACACGGTCGTGCGCTCGCTGCTCACCCCCGGTGACCACGCGGTCGTGCCGTCGGACGCCTACGGCGGCACCTACCGCTACTTCAACAAGGTGGCCGGGCCGCAGGGCATCGAGCACACCATCGCGTCCCTGTCCGACGTCGACGCCGTCCGCGCCGCGATCCGCCCCGGGACCACCAAGCTCGTCTGGGTCGAGACCCCCACCAACCCGCTGCTCAACATCGCCGACATCCGCGCGCTCGCCGAGGTCGCCCACGCCGCCGGCGCGCTGCTCGTGGTCGACAACACCTTCGCGACGAGCTATCTCCAGAACCCCCTGGCGCTCGGAGCCGACATCGTCACCCACTCGACCACGAAGTATGCCGGTGGGCACAGCGACGTCGTCGGCGGCGCCGTCGTCACCGCGCAGGACATCACCGTCAAGGGTCTCGAGGACGCGTCCGAGCGAATCGCGTTCCACCAGAACTCGATCGGGGGAATCGCCGGCCCGTTCGACGCATGGCTGGTGCTGCGGGGGCTCAAGACCCTCGCGGTCCGGGTCGAGCGGCACTGCGACAACGCCGAGGTCGTCGTCGAGCACCTGATGGGCCACCCCGCCGTGGAGGCGGTCTTCTACCCCGGCCTCGACACCCACCCCGGACACGACGTGGCGGCCAGGCAGATGAAGCGCTTCGGCGGCATGGTCTCGATCCTGCTGAAGAACGGCGAGCAGTCGGCGGTCAACGTCTGTGCCGCCACGAAGATCTGGACCCTCGGCGAGTCGCTCGGCGGGGTCGAGTCGCTGATCGAGCACCCCGCCCGGATGACCCACGCCTCGGTCGCCGGCACCGAGCTGGAGGTGCCGCGCAACCTCGTGCGCCTCTCGGTCGGCATCGAGGACGTGGGCGACCTCGTGGGCGACCTCGACGCGGCCCTCTCCGCGCACGGCTGAGCGGTGGGGCAGGTCCTCTGCGTCGACTTCGGGTCGACGTTCACCAAGGCGGCCCTGGTCGAGTCCGGCTCGGGCGAGGTCATCGGCTCGGCCTCCACCCCGACCACGATCGGCACCGACCTGCTCGACGGCCACCGGACTCTGCTCGCTCGCCTCGGTGTCCCGGAGGGGACCCCCGCCGTCGCCTGCTCGAGCGCCGGCGGGGGACTGCGCCTCGCGGTGGTCGGCTACGAACGAACGGTCACGGCCGAGGCCGGTCAGCGGGTCGGTCTCAGTGCCGGCGCCAAGGTCGTCCACCTCTGCGCCGGCCCGCTCGACGGGGCCGCGGTCGCCGGGCTCCGCGCGGCCCGCCCCGACATCATCCTGCTCGTCGGGGGGACCGATGGCGGCAACGCGGACGTCCTGCTGCACAACGCCATTCGGCTGGCGAGGGCGCGCCTGCCCGTGCCGGTGGTCGTCGCGGGCAACGTCGATGCGCGCGACGACGTGGTGGCCACCCTCGCGGCGACCGGCCGGCGGCTCGTCGTCGCCGACAACGTCGTCCCCCAGATCGGGGTCATCGCCCCGCAGAGCGCCCGCTCGGCGATCCGGACCGCGTTCCTCGAGCACGTCATCGGCGGCAAGGGACTCTCCCGTGACCCGCGCTTCGCGCAGCTGGTCCGCGCCCCGACGCCGGACGCCGTCCTGCGCGGCGTCGAGGTCCTCGCCGACGTGCACGGCACCGACACCCTCGTCGTCGACATCGGCGGCGCGACGACTGACGTCTACTCCTGCGTGACCCCCGAGGGCGAGGACGCGACCCTGCGCAAGGACGTCGTCGCCCCGCTCTGGCACGCCCGCACCGTCGAGGCCGACCTGGGCATGCGCTGGAACGCCGAGGGCGTCGTCGAGGCGGCCACGAGGGAGGGCCTCCCGACGAGCGAGGGCCTCCGGGCGTATGCCGCGTCGCTCGTCGCGCGCCCGGCCCACCTTCCCGCCGACCCCGACGAACGCGGTATGGACCTCGAGCTGGCGCGGCTGGCCGCCCTCGTGGCGGTGCGCCGCCACGCGCGACCAGCCGGCCCTGGAGAGCGGCCCTGTGCGCTCGGCAAGGTCGGGCTGGTCCTCGGCTCCGGGGGGGTCCTGCGGCACCACCCGGCGGGCGAGGTCCGCCCCGTCCTCGAGGCCGTGACGACGGACCACTGCGGGGGCTGGAAGCTGCCGAGCGGGGCACGGACCGGCGTCGACACGGCATACCTGCTCGCCGCCGTCGGCCTGCTCGCGGACCGCGATGATGGGACCGCGACGGCGTTGGCGCGCCGGATCGTGCAGGAGTGAGGTGGGGGGATGGGCCTGACATTCAACGACATCGGGGCTCTCGTCGTGCTGCTCACCCTCGCGGTGTGGTTCGCGTGGCTGCTGCGCGGTCGCTCGCCCCGCACGTGGCCGTGGTCCCTCGTCCTGCTGCTGCCCGTGGCCGTCGCGCTCGCGGTGGTCGCCATCGACGACGGGTCCCCGGTCTACCTCTGGCGGTTCATCAGCCTCGACGAGCCCTTCGTGCCGAGCGTGGTCGTCGTCGTGTCGCTCCTCGTGGCGCTCGTCCTCCGGCTGCGTCACCGGCCCTGGCGCAGCGCGTTGTGGGTCGGCGCCTCCCTGCTGCTCATCGGGCTCGCGACGGTGCCGTCGCAGTCTGGCCGGCCCTCCCTCGCGGGCGACCCGGCAGCCCGGCTGCGGGCGTGCGTGGCTGATCCGCACCGCTGGCTCCCTCCCGGCCTCAGCAACGTCGGCGCGAGCCAGCTGACCGCGGAGACGCTGCCCAACGTCGCGCTCTTCGTCCCCCTCGGCGTCGGCATCGTCCTCGTCATGCGGCGGTCGGCGTGGGGACGGGTGCTCGGGGCCGCGGCGCTGAGCATCGGGATCGAGAGCTATCAGGCCGTCCTCACCACCCGGGTCTGCTCGCCCGTCGACGTCATGGCCAACTCCCTCGGAGCGGCTCTCGGCTACGTCCTCGGAGCCCTCGCCCTGGGCGTGGCCCGGCGCCTGCACCGAGACGTCGGCGAGCCGGTCGTCGTCCCGCACGCCGGGCCCGACGCAGGTCGATAGCCTTCGCGCATGACCCCCCTGCCCGTCACCGCCGACGACATCCACGCCGCGCAGGCGCTGCTTGACGGGGTCGTGCGACCGACGCCGATGGAATACAGCCGGGCCCTGTCCGAGCGGGTCGGCAGCGAGGTGTTCCTCAAGTGCGAGAACCTCCAGCGGGCCGGGTCGTTCAAGATCCGCGGTGCCTACACGCGGATGGCCAGGCTGAGCGAGCAGGAGAAGGCGCGCGGCGTCGTGGCGGCCAGTGCCGGCAACCACGCCCAGGGCGTGGCCCTCGCGGCCCAGCTGCTCGGGATCCACTCCAAGGTCTACATGCCGCTCGGGGCCCCGATGCCCAAGCTCGTGGCGACCCGGGCCTACGGCGCCGAGGTGGAGCTCATCGGCACCACGATCGACGAGTGCCTGGTGGCCGCCCGTGCGTGGGAGGCCGAGACGGGCGCGGTCCTCATCCATCCCTTCGACCACCCGGACATCGTGGCGGGACAGGGCACCTGCGGCCTCGAGATCCTCGACCAGTGTCCGGACGTGCGGACCATCGTCGTGTGCACCGGCGGGGGAGGCCTGCTCGCCGGGATCGCCGCCGCCGTCAAGGCGACCCACCCCCACGTGCGCGTCATCGGCGTGCAGGCCGAGCAGGCCGCGGCATACCCGATGTCACTCAAGGCCGGCCGGCCCGTCCCCCTCGAGAGCATGGCGACGATGGCCGACGGCATCGCCGTCGGGTGTCCCGGCGAGGTGCCCTACGCCATGATCGAGCAGCTCGTGGACGGCATCGAGACCGTGAGCGAGGCTGCCCTCTCACGGGCGCTGCTGTTCCTCCTCGAGCGCGCCAAGCTCGTTGTCGAGCCGGCCGGAGCCGCTGCGGTCGCCCGGCTCCTCGACCCGTCGTCGCGCCAGCTCGAGGGTCCCGTCGTCGCCGTCCTGTCAGGAGGCAACATCGACCCGCTGCTGATGCTGCGGATCATCCGGCACGGCCTGGCGGCGGCCGGGCGCTACCTCCAGTTCTCGGTCCGGGTGCCCGACCGTCCGGGCTCCCTGGCCCGGCTGCTCGCCGACCTCGTCACGGTCGACGCCAACATCGTCGAGGTCCAGCACTCGCGCAGCGAGTCGAGCCTGCTCGTCCACGAGGTCGAGATCCACGTCGAGTGCGAGACCAAGGGACCCGACCACCGCGAGGAGGTGCTGCGCTCGCTGCGGACGATCGGCTACCGGCTGATCTTCCACTGATCCCGAGCGTCTGATCCTGCGCCTCGTGCTCAGGCCTTGTAGGGCTGCGCCTTGAGGATCTTCACCGTGATCGTGGTGCCTGAGGGCGTCTGGTACTTCGCGCTCTGGCCGACCTTCTTGCCGTTGATCGACTTGCCGAGGGGTGACTGCTCGGAGAAGACCTCGAGGCCGCTGTCGCCCTTGATCTCGCGGTGGCCGAGCAGGAAGGTCTCCTCCTCGTCGAACATCTCGACCGTGACGAGCATGCCCGGCTCGACGATGCCGTCGTCGGCCGGGGTCTCCCCGACCTTGGAGTGGTCGAGCAGCTGCGTCAGCTGGCGGATCCGGGCCTCCATCTTGCCCTGCTCCTCCTTGGCCGCATGGTAGCCGCCGTTCTCCTTGAGGTCGCCCTCCTCACGAGCCGCCTCGATGCGCTTGGCGATCTCGCTGCGGCCCTCGCCGGACAGGGTCTCCAGCTCAGCCTTGAGACGGTCGAACGCCTCCTGCGTGAGGAAGCTCGTGGGCACGGTCTCGGTCACGTGGTACTCCTTGGATTGCCCCCGTCGCCGTCGCACCGCATGACGGGCTGAGGGGTGGTGCGTCGTGGTGGCGCCCGGGCTCGTCACTGGCGGCGCCCAAGCAACAGGGTCCGGACCCGCGACGGTCCAGACCCAGGTGGTGAAGCATCCAGCGTAACAACTTCCCGTATGCCGTGCACCCACCGCCGCCCCCGCCGCTGCCCCCGTCCTCGCCGCCGCCGATGCCGTTCAGGTGCGGACGCAGTCCTGGACGACGCCCGTGACGGCGCGGGCGGCCGTCCTGATGGTCGCGACGTGGTGCGTCGTGCCCTCCGCGCCGGGCGGGATCGCGACGACGGCGCTGCCGACGACGCCGAAGTGCCCGTCGAGGGCCCGCAGGGTGCAGCTCAGGCTCAGCTGCGGCGGCCGGGTGACGTCGAAGCGGATCAACACGCTGGAGTCGTCGACGACGTCATAGGCCACCGTCGTCGCCGTGATTCGGTTGCCCGAGTCGTGCAGGGAGACCCAGCTGATGGCGGCCACGGCCAGGACGATGGCGACGGTCCCGAAGAGCCACCAGCGCCCGGTGCCGGGAGCCGGCCGGGGGAGCGCCCGGACAATCGCCATGTGGTCGTGCCTTCCGGTGCGAGGAGGCGTCACCCTCGGTGACATGATGGTCAACCGTAGATCGAGCAGGAACGGACGACGGAAGCAGGTACGCCGGTGGATCCCCGAGGGCTGCGGCTGATGGCCGTGCATGCGCACCCCGACGACGAGTCGAGCAAGGGTGCGGCGACGACCGCGAAGTACGTCGCCGCCGGCGCCGAGGTCCACGTCGTCTCCTGCACGGGCGGGGAGCGTGGCGACATCCTCAACCCGCAGCTCAAGCAGGACGTGCACATCCTGCGCGACCTCGTCCAGGTGCGCCGGGACGAGATGCGGGCTGCCCAGGAGATCCTCGGGTGCGGCCACACCTGGCTCGGGTTCGTCGACTCCGGCCTGCCCGAGGGCGACCCGCTCCCGCCGCTGCCCGAGGGGTGCTTCGCCCTCGAGCCGATCGAGGTGACCACCGAGGCGCTGGTCCGGGTCATCAGGGAGCAGCGCCCCCACGTCATGACGACCTACGACGAGATGGGCGGCTACCCCCACCCCGACCACATCACCTGCCACACCGTCTCGATGTCGGCCTTCGCGGCCGCCGGCGACCCCACGGCATACCCCGACGCGGGTGAGCCGTGGCAGCCCTTGAAGATCTACTACAACCATGGCTTCACCCGCGGGCGGATCATGGCCTTCCACGAGGCGCTCGTCGCCCGGCAGATGGAGTCGCCCTACGTCGACTGGATCAAGGCCTGGGAGAAGCGTCCCGAGCGGACGATCACGACACGGGTCGAGTGCGGGGCCTGGTTCCCCGTCCGCGACCGGGCGCTGATGGCCCATGCGACGCAGGTCGACCCCGACGGCACGTTCTTCCGGGTCCCCCTCGACCTGCAGCGCGAGATCTGGTCGACCGAGGACTACGAGCTGGCGCTGTCCTACCTGCCGTTCGACGGACCGGAGGACGACCTCTTCGCCGGCGTGGGGTCGCTCCACGAGGCGGACGCCCTGGCGTCCAAGGCCGGTCTGACGCTGGCCCATGACGGTCGGACGACCCCGGAGCCCGTCGTGGCAGCGGCCGACGAGCGGGCCGGCCAGCAGCCCGGCCAGCACGACGAGGACGCCTGATGGGCGGCACCCCGTCCACCGACATCGGGCCAGGGCTGGGCGCGTTCATCGCCTTCTTCGCCCTGGCGATCATCTTGTGGTTCCTGATGCGCAACATGAACGGCCGGATGCGCCGGATGGCCTACCGGGAGCGGGAGCGCATCGAGGCGCTCGAGGCGCAGGAACGCGCGGCATCGGGCGCGACCGGCGCCGCAGACGACGCACCGCAGGACCCGGGCGGGTCCGGGCCACCGGGCAGATCCGGGCCCGCGGCCTGACCTGCACCGTTCCCACGAACGCGGCCGCCGGCGAGTCGACAGCGACCACCAATGGGCCGCGACCGAAGCCCGCCGCCACGTGGACGAGGGACCTGGGGTCAGGCGTCCGGGGGTGGGGCGTCGGGGGTGAGGCTGCCAGGGGCACCGTCGGGCTCTGGCCCTCGGGCCCGCGCGGACGTAGGGTGACGGGTTGTCGGGTCGTCCCACCCGGCCTTGCGGACCCACGTGGAGGTGGCGGTCATGAGCGGTCGTCTGGTGCACTTCGAGATCCCCTTCGACGACGGGGAGCGAGCGCGGGCGTTCTACCGCGAGGCCTTCGGCTGGAGCGTCATGACCATGCCGGAGATGGACTACACGATGGTCTCGACCGGTCCGTCGAGCGAGGAGGGTGGACCGTCGGAGGCCGGCTACATCGGCGGCGGGATGCTCCAGCGCAGCGCCGTGCAGCAGGCGCCGGTGGTCACGATCGACGTCGACGACATCGACGCGGCGCTGGAGAAGATCGAGAGCCTCGGCGGGAAGACCGTCGTGCCCCGCCAGCCCGTCGGCGGGATGGGCTTCACGGCATACTTCACCGACACCGAGGGCAACCTCACCGGGCTGTGGCAGACAACGCCTCAGGCGGGCTGACCGTCCCCCCGCGTCAGGCGGTGACGCCGACGCCGTAGACGGCGAGCGAGGCCGCGACGTAGTGGGTGACGAAGGCCGCCACCGTGAAGGCGTGGAAGATCTCGTGGAAGCCGAACCAGCGCGGTGAGGGGTTTGGCCGCTTCGTGGCGTAGACGAGCGCGCCGAGCGTGTAGAGCAGCCCCCCGACGGTCATGAGCGTGACGATCGCGGGTCCGCCGTTGTGCAGCAGCGGGCCGAAGTAGAAGACCGCGACCCACCCGAGGGCGACGTAGATAGGCGTGTAGAGCCAACGCGGCGCCCCGACCCAGAACACCCGGAAGAGGACGCCCCCGAGCGCCCCGAGCCACACGATGAGCAGCAGCGTGCGCGCCTGGTCGCCCGGGAGCAGCGTCAGCGCGAAGGGCGTGTAGGAGCCGGCGATGATGAGGAAGATGTTGGAGTGGTCGAGCCGCTTGAGCACGCCGTTGGCGCGCGCCGACCACGTACCGCGGTGGTAGAGCGCCGACGTCCCGAACAGCAGCGCGGCCGTGACCGTGAAGACGAGGGCGCCGACCCGGGCCTTGCCCTCGGGCGCTAGCAGCGTGAGCACGAGGCCGGCGACCAGGGCGAGGGGGAACGTGCCGGCGTGGAGCCACCCCCGCAGGCGTGGCTTGACCGCGGCGACGAGCTCCTCGACGGGACCCTGGTCGGGCGTGACGGGTTGGCTGCTCATGCACTCCACACTAACTTACTGAACCGTAGGTTACGGAAGCGTAGGTTGTGAGGCCGGGCACGAGGTGGGGCCGGAAGGGTAGCGTGGTGAGGCGGCATCGCACCGGCGCGGCGGCAGAGGGAGGGCACGTGGGTCTCAACGACCTGCTCTACGGCGTGTACGAACGACGGCTCGCGCGCCGTCTGGGTGCTGACGCGGCCCCACGGCACGTCGGCGTCATGCTGGACGGTAACCGGCGCTGGGCCCGGGCCAACGGCTTCGAGACCAGCGACGGTCACCAGGCCGGTGCCGACAAGATCAAGGACCTGCTCCAGTGGTGTGAGGACGCCGGCGTCGAGGTCGTGACCCTCTGGCTCCTGTCCACCGACAACCTCAGCCGCAGCGACGACGAGATCGTCCCGCTGCTGAGGATCATCGAGACCGCCGTCTCCGACCTCGCGGCGGAGGGACGCTGGCGGCTCCACCCAATCGGCGCGCTGGACCTGCTGCCCGTCGAGACCGCCCTGAGCCTCAAGGCCTCGGCAGAGGCCACCCGCGAGATCGGCGGACTGCACGTCAACGTCGCCGTCGGCTACGGCGGCCGGCAGGAGATCGCGGACGCCGTGCGCGCCCTGCTCCTGGAGCACGCGGCGCTCGGGACCCCGATCGACCTCATCGCCGAGTCGGTGAACATCGAGGAGATCGAGGCGCACCTCTACACCAAGGGTCAGCCCGACCCCGACCTCGTCATCCGCACGTCGGGCGAGCAGCGCCTCGGCGGTTTCCTGTTGTGGCAGAGCGCGAAGTCGGAGTTCTACTTCTGTGAAGCCTACTGGCCCGACTTCCGCCATGTGGACTTCCTGCGCGCCCTGCGGTCCTACGCGGAGCGTGAGCGCCGGTTCGGGCGCTGAGACCGCGACGTTGCAGGCGGATGAACTCTGCGCGCCACTGCGCGACACTCCGCCGTTGTGCACGCAGACCCGCGCGGATCGACGTACCGTCGACAGTGACGCAGGGCACCCCGTCCGGCGTTCGGGAGGGCTGATCAGATGGAGCGACACCAGCTCCGAGCGGAGGGCCGGTCCCGGTCCGCCTGCGCTGTGGCGGCCCGGTCCCGGCACCTCGTTCGCGAGTAGGCACGCCTTGCCGTGTGCCGCCTAGGAGTCGGAATTGGCTACGAACCGTCGTTCCACGTCCACCGCCTCAACCGCGCCGCCCCGCGCGCGCACGAGCGATCCGGGCAGCAGCCCGGCCGCGGATCCGCTCGCCGGCAGCGGGCCGGATGCGCAGGGCCCGACCAACAAGACGTTCGTCCTCGACACGTCGGTGCTCCTCTCCGACCCGCGGGCGATGCTCCGGTTCAAGGAGCACGAGGTCGTCCTGCCGATCGTGGTCGTGACCGAGCTCGAGGCCAAGCGCCACCACCCGGAGCTCGGCTACTTCGCCCGCCAGGCATTGCGCCTGCTCGACGACCTCCGGATCAGTGAGGGCCGCCTCGACAGGCCCGTGCTCGTCGGTGACGAAGGCGGCACCTTGCGGGTGGAGCTCAACCACACCGACGCCACGGCGCTGCCGGCGGGGTTCCGGTTGGGGGACAACGACACGCGGATCCTCTCGGTGGCCAAGAACCTCGCCGACGAGGGCTTCGACGTCACGGTGGTGAGCAAGGACCTCCCGATGCGGGTGAAGGCCTCGGCCGTCGGTCTTGCGGCCGAGGAGTATCGCGCCGAGCTCGCCGTCGACTCGGGCTGGACCGGCATGAGCGAGCTCGACGTCACCGTCGAGGAGATGGACTCGCTCTACGAGAACGGTCGCGTCGAGCACGCTGCGGCTGCCGAGCTGCCCTGCCACACCGGCCTCGTGCTGCTCTCGCCGCGGGGAAGCGGTCTGGGGCGCGTCGGGGCCGACAAGCAGGTGCGACTCGTGCGCGGTGACCGCGACGCCTTCGGCCTCCACGGGCGCAGCGCCGAGCAGCGCATCGCCCTCGACCTGCTGCTGGACCCCGACGTCGGCATCGTCAGCCTCGGCGGGCGGGCCGGCACCGGCAAGTCGGCCCTCGCGCTGTGTGCGGGGCTCGAGGCGGTCATGGAGCGCCGACAGCACCGCAAGGTCGTCGTCTTCCGGCCCCTGTATGCCGTGGGCGGCCAGGAGCTCGGCTACCTCCCGGGCACGGAGGCGGAGAAGATGGGCCCGTGGGGCCAGGCCGTCTTCGACACCCTGGGCGCGCTCGTCTCGACGGAGGTCGTCGAGGAGATCATCGACCGGGGGATGCTCGAGGTCCTGCCCCTGACCCACATCCGGGGACGTTCGCTGCACGACGCTTTCGTCATCGTCGACGAGGCCCAGTCGCTCGAGCGCAACGTCCTACTCACCGTGCTGTCGCGGATCGGTCAGAACTCCAAGGTCGTGATGACCCACGACGTCGCCCAGCGCGACAACCTGCGGGTGGGCCGCCACGACGGGGTCGCCGCGGTCATCGAGGCGATGAAGGGCCACCCGCTCTTTGCCCACGTCACCCTGACCCGCAGCGAGCGCAGCCCCATCGCCGCCCTCGTCACCGACCTCCTGGAGGGCATCGTGCTCTGAGGACGGAGCCCTGCGGACCGGCGGGACGAACGACGGGAAGCAGCCGTGGATCGGTGACGTCCTGTGCGGGCCGCACCGCCAGCATCCCGTCGTTGGTCCCGGACACGTTCGGGCTGACCATGCTCAGTGCCGGTAGCGCGCCCCTGGTGACCCGGGCGTCACAGAAGCCTCACCGGCATACCCAGGATTTGGCCGGGGTGCCGGGGGCGTGGCACAGTTCGATGCGAAACATCTCGTTTTGGTAACGCAGCCACCGGTGCCCCCGTCACCGGTGACGGCTCGCGACGTGTAGCGGGCCGGTGCCTGGCAGTGGTCGTCCCCCGGGGGACGACCACTGCTCCATGTGAAGAGGAGCTCCATCGAATGGGAACCCCGTACGCCGGCCGACACCGGCCGGCCCGGTCGACACCTGACGTCCCCACCGCCGCAGGCGTGCGACACGTCTCGGCAAGGGTTCTCCGCCGCCCGCTGCTGTCCGGCGGCGCGGCGCTCGTCCTCGTCTGCGCCTCGGCTGCCACCTACGCCAAGGCCGGCGACGTCACGAGCGGGCCCGCCGCGACGCTCACCGTGCCCGCCGCCGCCACCAGCCAGGCGAGCGAGAGTCGCGCCGATCAGCTGGACCAGATGGACCGCAAGCGCGACGCCCCTGGCGTCGCCGGGCAGGCCGCCGCCGTCGCCCAGGCCGCCGCCACCGCCCAGGGCGCGGCTGCGCAGGCCGCGGAGCTGGCCCAGCTGACTGCCGAGCGCCAGGCCACCGCCGACCGTGCGGCCCGGGACGCCCAGCGTCAGGCCGTCGTGGCCAGCGCCCAGCAGGACCCCCGCTCCGTGGCCCGCTCGATGCTCGGTGACTTCGGGTGGAACGACTCGCAGTGGCGCTGCCTCGAGCAGCTGTGGACCGGCGAGAGCGGCTGGAACTACCAGGCCGCCAACGCCTCCTCCGACGCCTACGGCATCCCACAGGCACTGCCCGCCGCCAAGATGGGCACCGTCGCTGCCGACTACCGCACCAACCCGGTCACCCAGATCACCTGGGGGATGCAGTACGTCAAGGCCACCTACGGCAGCCCGTGCGCCGCGCTCGGCAGCTGGAACTCCCGCTCCCCGCACTGGTACTGACCGGACCCGCCCCAGACCAGCCCCCCAGCCCCTTTCCCTCGGTGGAGGTATATCCGAGCTCTCTAGCGCTCGGATATACCTCCACCCAAGGGGTGAGAGCCTCCAACCCGGTCAGAGCTTGCGCAGGCGCACCCGGCGGACGCTGTGGTTGGGCCCCTTGGTCAGCACGAGCGAGGCACGCGAGCGGGTGGGCAGGATGTTGTCGGTCAGGTTGGGGCCGTTGATCTCCTGCCAGATCCCGGCGGCCTTGGCCCGCGCCTGCTCGTCGGACAGCGCGGCATACCGGTGGAAGTAGGAGTCCGGGTTGGCGAACGCCGTCTGCCGCAGCCGCAGGAAGCGCTCGATGTACCAGGCCTCGATGTCCTCGACCCGGGCGTCGACGTAGACGGAGAAGTCGAAGAAGTCGCTGACCGCCATCCCGGTCCCGCCGTCGGCCCGGATGGGGGGCGCCTGCAGGACGTTGAGCCCTTCGACGATGAGCACGTCGGGGCGGCGCACCGTGACCCGCTCGGTGGGGACGATGTCGTAGGTCAGGTGGGAGTAGACCGGCGCCGTGACCTCGTCCCTGCCGGCCTTCACCTCGGCGACGAAGCGCAGCAGCGCCCGGCGGTCGTAGGACTCCGGGAAGCCCTTGCGCGCGAGCAGGCCCCGGCGCTCGAGCTCGGCGTTCGGGAGGAGGAAGCCGTCCGTCGTCACGAGCTCGACCTCGGGGGTCCCCGGCCAGCGGGCCAGCAGCTCACGCAGGATGCGGGCCGTCGTCGACTTGCCGACCGCGACCGACCCGGCCACCCCGATGATGAAAGGCGTCCGGGGCGGCCGCTCCCCCAGGAAGTTGCTGGTGATGCGGTGCAGCTGACCGGTCGCGCCGACGTAGTAGTTGAGCAGTCGCGACAGCGGGAGGTAGACCTCCTCCACCTCCTGGAGGTCGAGGCGGTCTCCCAGGCCCTGGAGCCGGCTCACGTCCTTGGCGGTCAGGCCCAGCGGATGGTTCTCGCGCAGCCGGGACCACGCCGCGCGGTCGAGCTCGACGTACGGCGACGGGAGCGCGCGGCGATCGGTGGCGGTCTGCTGTGACACGCGCACATTCTGTCTCATCGGGCCCCGTTAGGGTGGCCTGCATGTGTGGGATCGTGGGCTACGTGGGTCCGAATGTCGACGGCACGGCTCTCGACGTCGTCATGGAGGGCCTGGCCCGACTCGAGTACCGGGGGTACGACTCAGCCGGGGTGGCGCTGATCGACGGTGACCACGTCGTGACCGAGAAGCGGGCCGGCAAGCTGGTCAACCTGCGCGAGGCGCTCGTGGTGCACCCGGTGCCCCCGTCGAGCACCGCGATCGGTCACACCCGCTGGGCCACGCACGGCGGACCCACCGACAACAACGCCCACCCGCACCGGGGCGGCACCGACGGCAAACTGGCGCTGATCCACAACGGGATCATCGAGAACTTCCACTCGCTCAAGTCCCGCCTCGTCGACGACGGCGTGACCTTCACCTCCGAGACCGACACCGAGGTGGCGGCCCACCTCGTGGCCCGCGCGTTCGAGCAGACCGGTGACCTCACGGACGCGATGCGGGTCGTCGTGGCCGACCTCGAGGGCGCGTTCACGCTGCTCGCCGTGCACGCCGATGCGCCCGGCGTCGTCGTCGGCGCCCGTCGCAACAGCCCCCTCGTCGTCGGCCTCGGCGACGGCGAGAACTTCCTCGGCTCGGACGTCTCGGCCTTCATCGGGCACACCCGGGAGGCGTTGGAGCTCGGCCAGGACCAGATCGTCACTATCACCCCCGGGTCGGTCTCGGTGGTCGGTTTCGACGGCAGGCCCGCGCAGGGCACGGCATACCACGTCGACTGGGACGCGGCGGCGGCCGAGAAGGGGGGCTATCCCAACTTCATGACCAAGGAGATCCACGAGCAGCCCCACGCCGTCGCCGACACCCTCCTCGGACGCACCGACGAGAGCGGCCGGCTCGTCCTCGACGAGCTGCGGATCTCCGAGGACGCCCTGCGCGCCATCGACAAGATCGTCGTCATCGCCTGCGGCACCGCGGCCTACGCCGGCATGGTCGCCAAGTACGCGATCGAGCACTGGACCCGGATCCCCTGCGAGGTCGAGCTGGCCCACGAGTTCCGCTACCGCGACCCGGTCATCAACGAGCGCACCCTCGTCGTGTCGATCTCGCAGTCCGGCGAGACGATGGACACGCTCATGGCGGTCAAGCACGCCCGCCACCTCGGCGCCCTCACGATCTCGATCTGCAACACCCACGGGTCGACCATCCCGCGCGAGTCGGACGCCGTCCTCTACACCCACGCCGGGCCGGAGATCGCCGTCGCCTCGACCAAGGCGTTCCTGGCGCAGATCACCGCGACCTACATCCTGGGCCTCTACCTCGCCCAGTTGCGCGGCGGGACCTTCGCCGACGAGGCGCACGCGGTGATGAAGGAGCTGCAGGGCATCCCCGACAAGATCCAGACGGTGCTCGACTCGATGGACCGCGTCCGTGAGGTCGCCCGCTTCATGGCCGACACCCGCTCGGTGCTCTTCCTCGGTCGCCACGTCGGCTACCCCGTCGCGATGGAGGGGGCGCTGAAGCTCAAGGAGCTCGCCTACATCCACGCCGAAGGGTTCGCCGCCGGCGAGCTGAAGCACGGCCCGATCGCCCTCATCGAGGCCGGGCAGCCGGTCTTCATCATCGTCCCGTCACCGTCCAGCGAGCACGGCCTGCACGGCAAGGTCGTCTCCAACATCCAGGAGATCCGGGCCCGCGGCGCCCGCACCCTCGTCATCGCCGAGGAGGGCGACGAGGACGTCGTGCCCTTCGCCGACGAGGTCATCCGGGTGCCGGCGTCGGCCCCGCTGCTCGCCCCGCTGCTGACCGTCGTCCCCCTGCAGATCTTTGCCTGCGAGCTGGCGACGGCCAAGGGCCACGACGTCGACCAGCCCCGCAACCTCGCCAAGTCGGTCACGGTCGAGTGAGCGCCGTGGGAGGTGGGCAGGGGTGATCGTCGGGGTGGGCATCGACGTGGTCGACATCGAGCGCTTCGGCAAGACGCTCGAGCGGACCCCGGCGCTGCGCCGGCGGCTCTTCACCGAGGAGGAACGACACCTCGGACTCGCCTCTCTCGCAGCCCGTTTCGCGGCGAAGGAGGCCCTGGCCAAGTCCCTCGGCGCCCCGGCCGGGATGTCGTGGACCGATGCCACCGTCGTCAAGGACGTCGACGGCCGGCCCCACCTGCGCGTCACCGGCACGGTCGCGGCCCGCGCGGACGCGCTCGGCGTCGACTCCCTCCACCTGTCCCTCTCCCACGACGCCGGGATCGCCTCGGCCGTCGTCATCGCCGAAGGCTGACCCATGATCGAGGCCTATGCCATCGCCGACGTGCGCACCGCGGAGGCCGCGACGATGGCCCGCCTGGCCGAGGGCGAGCTGATGGCCCGGGCGTCGGGTGGCCTCGCGCAGGTCGCCGCCGCCCGTCTCGCCGGCCGCCGCGGCCGCCGCGTCGTCGCCCTCGTCGGCCGCGGCAACAACGGCGCCGACGCCCTGTATGCCGTGGGCCTGCTCGCGCAGGAGGGCCACAACGCCGCGGCGGTCACCACCGAGGACGGCGCGGTCGAGCACGCAGTCGAGGCGGCCCGGGCCGCCGGCGCGACCGTGCTGAGCGGGGTAGACCCGCAATGGCGGGCCCTGGTCGAGGAGGCCGACGTCGTGCTGGACGGCATCACGGGCATCGGCGGCCGGCCGGGGCTCTCCGCCGAGGCGCGCGCCTGGGTCGACGCGGTCCCCGGCGACGCCTGGGTCATCGCCGTCGACCTCCCGAGCGGAGCCGACCCGGCCGGCGAGGTCGCCGCCGACGACATGGTCTTCGCGGACGAGACGGTGACCTTCTCGGTCGCCAAGCCCGTCCACCTCCTTCCGCTGACCGAGCCGGCCGTCGGCCGGCTCACCACGGTCGACATCGGGATCGAGCTCGACGGGCTGCGGCCCGTCGTCGAGAGGCTCACCCACGACGACGTGGCCGCGCTCTGGCCGGTGCCGACGGCGAGCTCCGACAAGTACTCCCGGGGCGTGGTCGGCATCGTCGCCGGCTCCCCGACCTATCCCGGTGCGGCCGTCCTCAGCGTGCTCGGGGCCCTCGGCGGCGGCCCCGGCATGGTGCGCTACCTCGGGCCGCCCGAGGTGGGCCACCTCGTGCACCAGGCCGCCCCGGAGGTCGTCACGGCTGCCGGGCGGGTCCAGGCCTGGGTCGTCGGCTCCGGGATGGACCCGCAGGACGAGACGGAGGCCGGCGCCCTGCAGCGTCGTCGCGCGCAGGAGGCCCTCGACAGCGACCTGCCCGTCGTCGTCGACGCCGGGGCCCTCGACCTGATCGACCGGCGCGAAGCCCCGACCCTGCTCACGCCGCACGCCGGTGAGTTGGCCCGGCTGCTGACCCGGCTCGGGGCGGGGCCCGGGGGAGGCAGCGGGCGTGGTGCGGTCAGCAGGGCGGACGTCACCCGGGACCCTCTGGGGCACGCGCGTGCCGCGGCGGCCCGCACCGGAGCGACCGTGCTCCTCAAGGGCGCCCACACCCTGGTCGTGTCACCGGAGCCCGCCGACCCGGTCCGCTCCCAGGCCGACGCGCCCGCGTGGCTGGCGACGGCCGGCGCCGGAGATGTCCTCGGTGGCCTCCTCGCCACCTTGCTCGCGGCTGGCCTGAGCCCGCTCGACGCGGGGTCGCTCGGGGCCCTTGTCCACGGCGTCGCAGCCGCCCGGTGCAACCCCGGGGGGCCGATCCGGGTCCGTGACCTGGCCCACGGCATACCGTCGACCGTCGCGGCCCTCCTCACCCGCGGCTGAGCACGCGGCTGAGGCACTGGCCCGGTCCGGGTGGATCCGCTCCGACGTCCCCGGCCCACCTGACACACTGGTGCCTGCGATGACCGACCACCACCCCACGAGCGCGACCGTCGGCGTCCCGGCAACCGCCCTGATCGACACCGCCGCCATCAGCGCCAACGTCAGGGCGCTGCGCGAGCACGCCCCGGGTGCCGCCCTGATGGCCGTCGTCAAGGCGGGCGGCTACGGCCACGGGCTGCTCACCAGCGCCCGGGCCGCCCAGGTCGGGGGAGCCGACTGGCTGGGGGTCGCGCAACTGGCCGAGGCGGTCGCCCTGCGTGAGGCCGGCATCAGCGGACGGCTCTTCAGCTGGTTGCACGTCCCGGGGACCGACTTCGCCGCGGCCCTGGAGGGTGACATCGACCTCTCGGCGTCCGCGCCCTGGGCCCTGGAGGAGATCGCGGCCGCGGCCGCCGCCACCGGACGGACCGCCCGGGTGCACCTGAAGGTCGACACGGGACTGGGGCGCAACGGTGCCTTCGGCGACGACTTCCTCGACCTCGTCACGGCGGCGCGTCGGCTCGAGGCCGCCGGCGCGCTGTCCGTCGTCGGGGTGTGGTCGCACTTCGCCTACGCCGACGAGCCGGAGCACCCCACGGTGCGCCACCAGCAGGAGGTCTTCGAGGAGGCCGTGCGGGCCGCCGAGCGGGCCGGCTGCCACCTCGAGGTGCGCCACCTCGCCAACTCTGCGGCCACCCTGACCAACCCGGCGGTGCACTACGACCTCGTCCGGCCCGGGATCGCGCTCTACGGGCTGTCGCCGGTGCCCCGGGTGGGGGGTCCGGCCGCCTTCGGGCTGACGCCGGCGATGACGCTCACGGCCCGGCTCGCGAACGTCAAGCGGGTTCCCGGCGGGCAGGGGGTCTCCTACGGGCACACCTACACGACCCCGGGCGAGACGGTGCTCGGCCTCGTCCCGCTCGGCTACGCCGACGGCATACCTCGTGGTGCCTCGAACGTGGGCCCGGTGGCCGTCTGCGGTCGGCGGCACACCGTCGCCGGGCGGGTGTGCATGGACCAGTTCGTGCTCGACCTTGGCCCGGACAGCACCGCCCGGCCCGGCGACGAGGTGCTCGTCTTCGGGGCCGACCCGAGCGGCCCGAGCGCCCAGGACTGGGCCGACGCGACGGGCACGATCAGCTATGAGATCGTCACCCGGGTCGGGGCGCGCGTCCCGCGCGTCGCAGCGGGGACGGTCTCGACCGAGGAGGACCACGGGTGAATCTCTCGACCGGCAGGAGGGGCCTCATCGGCCTCGGGGTCGGCCTCGGCGTGGCCGGCGCCGCCACGGCCGCCGGGATCGTGGCCGACCGGGTCAACCGGCGACGCGGCGACGCCCTCGAGACCGGGGAGCGCCTCGTCGCGGTGGCGTCGACGGAGATCGTGGTCGTCGCGGACGACGGCGTCCCGCTCCACGTCGAGATCGACGAGCCGGACGAGGGCAGCGAGACCCACCTGGACGGGATGCCCAAGCCGACTGTCGTGCTGTCACACGGCTACTGCCTGACGTCGGAGTGCTGGGTCTTCCAGCGGGAGGCCCTGACCCGGGCCGGCTACCGCGTCGTCGCCTGGGACCAACGGGGCCACGGCCGCTCGGAGAAGGGTGCCAGGGAGTCCTACACGATCACCCAGCTCGGTGAGGACCTCTTCCGGGTCGTCGAGGCGACCGCTCCCGAGGGCCCATTGGCGCTGGTCGGGCACTCGATGGGCGGCATGACGACGATGGCCCTCGGCGCGAGCCGCCCCCAGTTGGTCAAGGAGCGGGTCATCGCCTTCGGCTGCATCTCGACCTCCCCCGGGGGGATCGCGCTGGCCAACGGCGACATCGCTGCGAGTGCCGGACGGATCCTGCTTGAGCGGCTCGGGCCCCGGGTCGCCGGCCTGTTCGAGTCCCGACCCGAGCTGCTCCGGGGGCTGCTCAAGGCCAACAGGGAGCTCGAGGACTTCCTCGTCGACCGCTACTCCTTCTCGTCGCCGGTCCCGCGGAGCGTCATCGCGCTCACGGCCAAGATGCTGCTCGGCACCGACCTCGGCGTGATGTCCTCGTTCACCCCGGCCTTCGAGAACTACAACCAGGTCGCCGCGCTGGCGCACTTCGACGGGGTGGAGACCCTCGTCTTCAACGGCGAGCACGACGTGCTGACGCCCCCACAGCACAGCGAGGCGATCGTGCGGGCGATCCCCGGAGCCGAGCACGTCATCATCCGCGATGCCGGACACGTCATCATGCTCGAGCACCCGGACCTGCTCAACGAGCAGCTGGCCGCTCTCTTCGAGCGGGCGGTGCGGGCCATCGACCGCGACGTCGACGTCGAGCGAAAGCCGCGGGTGCGCCAGATCGTCACGGACCTGGGGAAACGGCGCCGGATGGAGCGCGGTCTCGAGCGTCGCAGGTCCGACGGTCCGGGCCGGCGCAGCCCCCGGGACCATGCCTCCTGAGGCAGCACCCGGCGTCGTGCGCACGATCACCCTGGCCACCGCAGACGACACCCGGGCCCTGGGCGCGGGGCTCGGCCGGCTGCTGCGCGCAGGCGACCTCCTGGTCATGACCGGCGACCTCGGCGCGGGCAAGACGACCCTGACCCGGGGCGTCGGCGAGGGACTCGGGGTCCGGGGCCCGGTCACCTCCCCGACCTTCGTCATCGCCCGCGTGCACCCGACGGAGGTCGGCGGTCCGGCGCTGGTCCACGTCGACGCCTACCGCCTCGGGGGCCGGCTCGAGCTCGACGACCTCGACCTCGACGCCTCCCTCGAGCAGAGCGTCACCGTCGTCGAGTGGGGGCACGGCGTCGCAGAGCCGCTCTCCGACGACCGGATCGAGGTCGTCCTGCAGGTTCACGCTGCCCACTCCACCCACGACCCGCTCGACTCCGCTGACGCCGGGGACGACGAGTCGCGGACGGCGTCGATCACGACGGTCGGGGCCCGGTGGGCCACCCCGTCCGCCGTCGCGGCCCTGGACGCCCTCGTCCTGCGCCCCGGGTCCCCCGGATAGCCTGAGCACCGTGCTCCTGCTCGCCCTCGACACCTCCACGACGGCGATCACCGTGGCCCTGCACGACGGGTCCTCGGTGCTTGCCGAGTCCACGACCCTCGATGCCCGCGGCCACGCGGAGCACCTCGCGCCGGGACTCGTCCGCGTGCTCGAGCAGGCCGGTGGGGCCCCGCGCGACATCACGCACGTCGCCGTCGGGCTCGGCCCGGGCCCGTTCACCGGGCTGCGGGTCGGCATCGTCACCGCCCGCACCCTCGCCCTGTCGGTCGACGCCACTCTCCACGGCGTGTGCAGCCTCGACGCCCTCGCCCACGCGGCCTGGGGCACCGGTGTCGTCAGTGACGGGGCACTCCTCGTCGCCACCGACGCGCGCCGCAAGGAGGTCTACTGGGCCCGGTATGCCGTGGCCGCCGGGGGAGCGACCCGGGTCACCGAGCCGGCCGTCGCCCTGCCCGGCGACCTGCCGTCCGACGTCGTGGGCCTGCCGGCGGTGGGGCGCGGGCCGGTGCTCTACCCGCGGGACTTCGGGCCGCACGGCATACCGCTCGACGTGTCCGCGGGCTGGCTGGCCGACCTCGTCGTGGGACGGCTCGCGCGCGGGGAGGCCGTCGACGAGCAGGAGCCGCTCTATCTGCGACGCCCGGACGCCGTGCCCTCCGTGCGGACGAGGTCGGCGATCGGATGAGCCTGCGCGAGATGGCCTGGCTCGACATCCCGGTGCTCGCCGCCCTCGACGCCGAGCTGTTCCGCGACGACGCCTGGAGCGAGCCGACGTGGTGGGGCGAGCTGGCCGGGCGCCCGGGCCGCGACTACGTCGTCGCGGCCGACGGCGACCGCATCAGCGGGTATGCCGGGCTGCACCACGGCGGGGACGTCGCGGACGTGATGACCATCGCGGTCGCGCCGGGGGAGCACCGGCGCGGAGTCGGCGACGAGCTGCTGACCGAGCTGGTCGCCCGGGCCGGCCGGGGCGGAGCCGGGGCGCTGATGCTCGAGGTGCGGGCCGACAACGGGCCGGCGCTCCGGCTCTACGCGCGTCACGGGTTCGAGCAGGTCAGCGTCCGGCGCCGCTACTACCAGCCGGGCGACGTCGACGCGATCGTCATGCGGCGACGGATCGGAGGGGGGCGATGAGCGACGAGCCACTCGTCCTGGGCGTAGAGACCTCGTGCGACGAGACGGGGGTGGGGATCGTGCGGGGGGAGACGCTGCTGGCCGACGCGGTCGCGAGCAGCGTCGACGAGCACGCGCGGTTCGGTGGTGTCGTGCCCGAGGTGGCCAGCCGGGCCCACCTCGAGGCCATGGTGCCGACGATCGCCCGCGCTTGCCGCGACGCCGGGGTGGCGCTGACCGATCTCGACGCGATCGCCGTGACGTCCGGACCGGGGCTGGCCGGGGCCCTGCTCGTCGGGGTGGCCGCGGCCAAGGCGCTCGCGGTGGGGCTCGACATCCCCATCTACGGCGTCAACCACCTCGCGTCGCACGTGGCGGTCGACATCGTCGAGCACGGGCCACTGCCCGAGCCGACCATGGCGCTGCTCGTCTCCGGTGGCCACTCGAGCCTGCTGCTGGTGAGCGACGTGACGCACGACGTCCGGCCGCTCGGTGCCACGATCGACGACGCCGCGGGAGAGGCGTTCGACAAGGTGGCGAGGGTGCTGGGGCTGCCGTTCCCCGGAGGGCCGCACATCGACCGGGCGGCACGGGAGGGCAACGCGATTGCCATCGACTTCCCGCGGGGGCTGACATCGGGCAAGGACATGACGCGACACCGGTACGACTTCTCGTTCTCAGGACTCAAGACCGCCGTCTCACGATGGGTGCAGCTGCGCGAGCAGTCGGGGGAGTCGGTCGTGGTGGCCGACGTGGCGGCGAGCTTCCAGGAGGCCGTCGTCGACGTGCTGACGCGCAAGGCGGTGCTGGCCTGCCGCGAGCAGGGGGTCGAGGACCTGCTCATCGGCGGCGGCGTGGCCGCGAACTCCCGGCTCCGGTCGATGGCCCAGGAGCGGTGCGACGCCGCGGGGATCCGCCTGCGCGTGCCCCGGCCGGGGCTGTGCACGGACAACGGCGCGATGGTCGCGGCGCTCGGGGCCCAGATGGTGCTGCGGGGCCGGACCCCTTCGCTGCTCGACCTGCCCACCGACTCCTCGATGCCGGTGACCCAGGTCCAGTCCTGACCCGGGACGGGCGCCGGGGGGGCCACAACGGCTCTGGAGGCCGCACCGGCTCGTGGATGGTGGGCTTGTTGCGTGGCCCGGCCCGAGAACCACCGTCGAGGCCGGCGCGGTCGGCCTCCTGACGCCCTGTCACCCGGACCGCCGGTCATCTGGCGGTAGCGTCGTGAGCATGCCCGTCGACGATTCCCTGCCCGGCGCCCGGGCCTCGACCGGGTCGTCGTCATCCCGCAGGCCGGTGGTGCTCGACGTGGACACGGGGGTCGACGACGCGTGCGCGATCCTGCTCGCCGCTGCGCACCCGGCCCTCGACCTGCGGGCGGTGACCTGCGTCGGTGGCAACGCGCCCGTCGACGACGTCGTGGCCAACACCCTGACCGTGCTGGACGCCGCCGGGCGAGCCGAGGTCCCCGTCGCCAGGGGCGCGGACCGGCCACTCCTCGAGCCGGCGGCCCACGCCCGCCACGTCCACGGCGAGGACGGGATGGGCGACCTCGACTGGCCGCGCTCCTCGCGGGTCCCGGATCCGCGGCACGCGGTCGAGCTGCTTCGCGACGTCCTGCTGTCCGCCGCTGCTGCGGGCGAGTCGGTGACCCTGGTGCCCCTCGCGCCGCTGACCAACATCGCCCTGCTCCTGCGGACCTATCCGTTGGTGGCCAACGGGATTCGAGAGATCCTGTTCATGGGTGGCGCCGTCGCGGTCGGCAACGCGACGGCCTCGGCCGAGTTCAACATCTTCCATGACCCGGAGGCCGCGGCGATGACCCTCGACGCGGCCGCCGAGCTCGCGATCCCGGTGACGATGTATGGCCTCGACGTCTTCTACGCCCCGACCGTCTCCCGTGCCGAGGCGGCCGAGCTCGTCGCTGCCGGCGGCCGGGGGAGCGCCGAGCTCGGGGGTCGGCTCATCGCGTTCCAGTGCCAGCGCTTCGACCGGCCAGCAGCGACGATCGGCGACGCCGGGGCGGTGTGCGCCGTCATCGACAGGGACGCCCTGACCTGTGAGCGGCGACCGGTCCGCGTCGAGCTGGCCGGCAGCTGGTCACGGGGCCGGACGATCGTCGACCGCCGCGAATGGTCCGGCGACCGGGCCCACGACCCGCACGGGCCGGCCCCCGGCGTCATCGACGTGGCGCTCGACGTCGACGCTGCCAGGTTCTCCCGCCTCTGGCTCGACACCGTCGCCGGACGCCTCGGCTCCTGAGCCGGCGACCAGCGAGCGCGGCTGGCACGGCTGGCGTGGCGGACACGGTGGACACGGCAGGCGGATCCGGCGGAGTGAGAGGATGCCCGGATGGGTCGAGTCGTCGTCGTCGGATCACTGAACATCGACCTGGTCACCCACGTCGAGCGGTTTCCCCAGCCCGGCGAGACCCTCCTCGGTCAAGGCCTCGAGCGGCTCGCCGGCGGCAAGGGAGCCAACCAGGCCGTCGCGGCCCGCGAGGCCGGTGCCGAGGTGGTCATGGTCGGCGCTGTCGGGGACGACGATGCGGGTCGCAGCTATGCAGCGCGCCTGCGGGGGCTGGGGATCGACACCCGGCTCGAGATCGTCGCCGGTCCCAGCGGGCACGCGATGATCACCGTCGACGAGGCGGGGGAGAACGTCATCATCGTCGTCCCCGGCGCCAATGCCCAGCTGGGGGAGAGCGCCCTCTCGGCCCTCGACGAGCTGGCCGCGGGCGACGTCGTCCTCGTCCAACTCGAGATTCCGTTGACCACTGCAGCGATCGCGGTCCGGCGGGCCTGCGCGCGCGGGGCGCGGGTCGTCATCAACTGCTCGCCGTATGCCGGGCTGCCGCCGGACGTCCTCGCGCTCGCCGACCCGGTGGTCGTCAACGAGTCCGAGGCGGCCCTCCTCGCCGACGGCGAGCTGGTGGCGACGTCGCTCCTCGTGACGTTCGGGGCGGCGGGGGCGATGTGGGACGGCGAGCGGGTCGACGGGGTGGCCGTCGCCGCAGGGGACGTCCTCGACACGACGGGCGCCGGGGACGCGTTCTGCGGCGCGTTGGCAGCAGCCCTCGCCGCGGGGGCCGACCGGTCCGGTGCCCTGCACCTGGCCGCCGGAGCCGGCGCGCGTGCCGTTCGACGCGTCGGCGCCCAGCCCGATCCGGCACTCTGAGGCGCGGTCGCACCCCTGGCAGGCGCGCCGGAGCGCACCGGGGGCTGGGACATCACTGAGGACGGCGGCGGGTCAGCCTGCGCGGACCACGAGCACGTGGGGCTGCGAGCGCACCCGGGTCAGGATCACGGTTGCCTCCCCCGCACCCTTGACTCGCAGCTGTCTGCGGACCGTGTCGGGGTCGAGCGGGACGCCTCGCTTCTTGATGGTCAGCCGCCCGATGTCGTGGTCGCGCAGCCACGCACGCAGCGCCTTGACGTTCCAGGGCATCGCCTCGACGACCGAGTAGCGGTGGGACCAGGAGATGTCGAGGGCGCGGTTGCTCGAGACGTAGCCGACACCATGGTCGAGCTCGGCCCCGTCAACCGCGTTGGCGAGCGCCCCCGTCAGCCCGGCCCGGATCACGGCTCGATCGGGCTCGTAGACATACGAACCCATCTCCGCGAGCGATCCAAGCGGTTCCGGGGAGTCCTCCGCGTCCGCCTCGGTGAGGGTGACCGCGACGCTGCCGGCACGGCATACGGACGCGGTCCGACCAACGGTCTGGACGAGCGGGCCCCACCACACCGCGCACTCGACCACCTCGCCGTTCCACGACGTCCACGCGGCCTCGGTGCCGGCGGGGACGGCCTGGTGCGGGAAGGTCGGGCTGAGCTTGGCGCCCGTCGCGGGGACGGCCCGGGCGAAGTCCTGCACCTGGTGCCAGGTGGGCGAGATTGCGTCGAGGGAGAAGACCCGCCGGGTCCTCCCGGTGATGTCGGCCGCGCCCCGAGCCCGACGGGCGGGGTCGAGCCAGAGGCCCGTGTGCCGGGTGGCCTCCCCGGTGGGCAGGGAGACGTCCTCGGCGCGGGCGTGGGCCACGTCGGCGTCCGGCCAGTGCCGCAGGTTGACGCCGGCCACGACGGCCGTGACCTCGTCCGAGTCGACGGCGCGGACCGCGAGGTCGAGGCCGGCCAGGGCCATCGCGTCGGCGCCGATCCCGCAGCCGAGGTCGTGGACGGCGCGGACCTCAGCGCGCAGGTAGCGCGAGGCGTGCCGGGCGGCCACCTCGAGCCGGGTGGCCTGCTCGAGCCCGTCCGGGGTGAAGAGCATCCCGTCGGCGAAGGCGCCGAGCTTGTCCCGACCGCGGGCCCGCAGCCGGGACTGGGTCAGTGCGGCGGAGACGACCTCGGCGCTGAACCCCGCCGAGCGCAGCCGGGTCTGGAGGGCGAGCTCACCCGCGGCGTCGTAGGGCGGCAGCGACTGCAGCAGCCCCCACCCCTCGCCGCCGACGAGCAGGGCGATCGAGGCGAGGTCCATGTCGTCCATCCTCGCAGGCCCCCGGCGAGCGTGGGACGACCGCATTCTGGCACTCGACTTGACCGAGTGCTAGCCGCGAACCTAGATTTGGCATCGTTGGCACTCTCCACCTGGAAGTGCCAGCCGCCCGGTGTGATCGACCCCCGCGACGGCGACCGGCCGGGCACGAAGACATCCCATCCGTATCGACATTCCCGAAGGGGAGGTCAGCATCGTGTCGGTTTCCATCAAGCCGCTCGAAGACCGCATTGTGGTCAAGTCCCTCGAGGCCGAGCAGACCACGGCGTCCGGTCTCGTCATCCCGGACACCGCCAAGGAGAAGCCCCAGGAGGGCGAGGTCCTGGCTGTTGGTCCCGGTCGCATCGACGACAAGGGCAACCGCGTCCCGCTCGACATCAACGTCGGCGACAAGGTCATCTACAGCAAGTACGGCGGCACCGAGATCAAGCACGGCGGTGAGGAGTACCTCATCCTCAGCGCCCGCGACGTCCTCGCGATCGTCGGCTGAACGAGCCCCAGGCAACACCGCTTCACAGCAGGTATGCCGTGAGCCCGCCCGGGCGTGAGGGTCACCTCCCGCCCGGGCGAGCCCGGCACAGGAACGAAACCACCAGCCGGCGGGCGCCTCCCCGAGGTGAGCACCCGGCATACGCAAAGGAAGTTCATGGCCAAGACGCTGGAGTTCAACGACTCCGCACGCAAGTCGCTGGAGCGTGGCGTGGACGCGCTCGCCAACGCAGTCAAGGTGACGCTCGGCCCGAAGGGTCGCAACGTCGTCATCGACAAGAAGTGGGGCGCCCCGACGATCACCAACGACGGCGTGACCATCGCCCGCGAGATCGAGCTCGAGGACCCCTACGAGAACCTCGGCGCGCAGCTCGCCAAGGAGGTCGCGACCAAGACCAACGACGTCGCCGGTGACGGCACGACCACCGCGACCGTCCTCGCCCAGGCGATGGTCAAGGAAGGCCTGCGCAACGTCGCGGCCGGCGCCGCCCCCTCCGCCCTCAAGCGCGGGATCGACAAGGCCGTCCAGGCCGTCAACGACCGCCTGCTCGAGCACGCCCGTGAGGTCGACGGGACCAAGGAGGTCGCCGCGGTTGCCTCGTTGAGTGCCCAGGACGAGACGATCGGCACGCTCATCGCCGAGGCGTTCGACAAGGTCGGCAAGGACGGGGTCATCTCCGTCGAGGAGTCCTCGACGACGGTCACCGAGCTCGAGTTCACCGAGGGCATGCAGTTCGACAAGGGCTACATCTCGGCGTACTTCGTCTCCGACCCCGAGCGCATGGAGGCCGTCCTCGAGGACGCCTACATCCTCATCAACCAGGGCAAGATCTCCGCCATCTCCGACCTGCTGCCCATCCTGGAGAAGGTCGTCCAGGCCGGCAAGCCGCTCCTCATCGTGGCCGAGGACGTCGACGGTGAGGCCCTGTCGACGCTCGTCGTCAACAAGATCCGCGGCACGTTCAACGTCGTCGGGGTCAAGGCTCCCGGCTTCGGTGACCGCCGCAAGTCGATGCTGCAGGACATCGCCATCCTGACCGGTGGTCAGGTCGTCTCGCCCGAGGTCGGCCTCAAGCTCGACCAGGTCGGCCTCGACGTGCTCGGTCAGGCGCGCCGGATCGTCGTGACCAAGGACAACACCACGATCATCGAGGGTCTCGGCGAGAAGTCCGAGGTCGACGGCCGCGTGAACCAGATCAAGGCCGAGATCGAGCGCACCGACTCCGACTGGGACCGCGAGAAGCTCATGGAGCGCCTCGCGAAGCTCGCCGGGGGTGTCTGCGTCATCAAGGTCGGCGCGCACACCGAGGTCGAGCTCAAGGAGAAGAAGCACCGCATCGAGGACGCCATCTCGGCGACCCGCGCGGCGATCGAGGAGGGCATCGTCGCCGGTGGCGGCTCGGCCCTCATCCACGCCGTGTCGGCCATCGACGAGCTGAACCTCGAGGGCGATGAGGCCACGGGTGCCTCGATCGTGCGCAAGGCCGCTGTGGAGCCGCTGCGCTGGATCGCCGAGAACGCGGGCGTCCAGGGCTACGTGGTGACCTCCAAGGTGGCCGAGCTCGAGGTCGGCAACGGCTTCAACGCGGCGACGGGCGAGTACGGCGACCTGATGAAGGTCGGCGTCATCGACCCGGTCAAGGTCACCCGGTCGGCGCTGCGCAACGCCGCCTCGATCGCGTCCATGATCCTCACGACGGACACCCTCATCGTGGAGAAGAAGGAGCCCGAGCCCGAGCCCGCCGGTGGCGGACACGGACACGGACACGGTCACTGACCGTGATCTCCTGACCGGCGGAGGGTGACATGCCCTCCGCCGTGGGAGCATGCACGAGGGCCGCATCACCGCCGAGAGGCGGGGATGCGGCCCTCGTGTGCAGGACGGCGCGATTGGGCGACCACCTGCGCGAGCGGGGGGCCGGCTCAGCAGGCGGCGCCGGCTCAGGAGGCGGCGGAGGCCGCCTGGCTGCCGGCGGCGACCGCTTCTCGCTCGTCCTCGGTCATGGCGCCCCACACGCCGTACGGCTCACGGACGCGCAGGGCGTGCTCGCGGCACTGGGTGAGCACCGGGCAGCCCCCGCAGACGGCCTTGGCCGCCGAGTCGCGGTCGCGGCGGGCCGGTCCCCGTTCACCCTCTGGATGAAAGAACACGTCCGGGTTCTCGCGCCGGCACGAGCCGTTGAGCTGCCAGTCCCACAGGTCCGCAACCGGACCCGGTAACCGCGAGATCTCTGCCATCTGGATGCCTCCGCCTTCATGATTCGAGGTGGTGCAGGCGTCGGTGCTCGGGACGGGCGGGACGCCACGGCTGAGCCCCGGGGGGCCCACTCCACCTGCTCGACGCTAGCGAGGGGTCCCTCCTGCCCTCTTCCGGGCTTGGTCAACACTCCGTAAAGAATTGGTCTTCTCGTCTTTGCTCATCTGCTGTTCATCTCGTGGCAACCGCCTGCCGCTGCCCATCGCTCTTACCCTTCTCAGGGCACGCATGGTGCCTCGAACTCGACGGAGGCATTGATGGCTGACGACCAGCACCCCGACACGCACCCGCACGGCCACTCGCGCGAGGCAGCCCACTCGCACGAGGCAGCCCACGCGCCCGAGGCAGGCCACGAGGACGAGCACCACCAGGCTGGTGCCGGCCCCGAGCCGGAGATTCTTCCGCCGGCGCTCGACCTGTCGATCCCGGACTCCGAGCTCTCCCCCGGTCAGCTCGGCCGTCGTGGGTTCCTCCACCGCGCCGGGCTCCTCGGGGCCGCTGCAGCCGGAGCCGGCGTCCTGGCGACCGGACCGGGGGCCGGGTCGGCCGCGGCGGACTCCGAGGACGACCGGGAGCACGGGCCGCGCGGGCAGGGCCATCGCCCCGTCGACGCGCGGAACCTGCTGTGGCTCGTGGGCGACCACCACATTCACACCCAGTACAGCCCGGACGCCCAGTACCTCGTCTCGCAGCAGGTCGACAGGGCGAGCCAGTACGGCCTCGACTGGATGGTCATCACCGACCACGGCAGCGTGGGCCACGCCAAGATCGGCGTGGAGAAGGTCCACCCCGACATCGTCCAGGCCCGCAAGGACAACGCCCGCACCCTGGTCTTCCAGGGCCTGGAGTGGAACATCCCGGCCGCCGAGCACGGCACGGTGTTCGTCGCCCCCGGCGACGGCGACGTGGCGCTGCTGAAGGAGTTCGAGAACTCCTTCGACGGCGTCGTCACCAACACCACCGCCTCGACCGCCGCGAACGAGGCGGTGGCCCGGTCGGGCCTTGCCTTCCTCGGCACCTCGGTGCGCTCGAAGCGGGTCGCCGACGCACTGATGCTGGCCAACCACCCGGCCCGCAAGGGCATCGACAGCCCCCACGAGATCCGCGGGTGGCGCGACACCGAGCCGACCATCGCCGTCGGCATGGAGGGCGCCCCCGGCCACCAGGCGGCCGCCATCCCCGGTGCCGGCCACGAGAGGAACGGCCGCGGCTACTACGACAACGCCCCGTCCGCCGCCAGCTTCCCGGGCTACCCGGCGGAGTCCTACGTGACCTACGGGGGTTTCGACTGGATGACCTCGACCGTCGGCGGCC
Source organism: Lapillicoccus sp. (assembly GCF_046595215.1). Taxonomy (NCBI): domain Bacteria; kingdom Bacillati; phylum Actinomycetota; class Actinomycetes; order Micrococcales; family Intrasporangiaceae; genus Lapillicoccus; species Lapillicoccus sp. The sequence continues at coordinate 29,614 of NZ_JBKJPP010000024.1, forward strand.
TATGGGACTCACTGCTCGCGGAGGGCAAGAGCTGGTGGATCAGCGCGAACTCGGACTCGCACCAGATCTACGGTGACCGCTTCAAGCCGGGCCCCGACGACCTCAACACGACCGGCAGCCGGGGTGCCCCCGTCGACACCGGCGCGCCGATCGCCGGCTACGGCGACTTCTGGCCGGGCTACTACAGCTCCACCGTCGTCGGGGCGACCGACTTCTCCTACGGCGCCGTCATGGCCGGGATCCGCGCCGGGCGGATGTACGTCGTCCACGGTGGCCTGATCGGCGGCCTGTCGGTCAGTGTGGGTGGGGACGACTCGGGGGCGACCACCCTCGGCGGGACGGCCACCTTCGAGCGCAACCGGCGCCCGCGGCTGACGATCGACATCGCCCTCGCCGACCGCCCGAACTACCACGGCGACGTGCCCGTGCTGAAGAAGGTCGACGTCATCGTGGGACGGGTGACGGGACCCGTCACGAATCCCGACTCGTTCCTGGCCCCCGACACCCGTGTCGTGCGCAGCTTCGATGTCCCGGCCTCGGCCCGCGGCGGCGTCGTGAGCCTCACCCACGACCTCGCCAGGATGGACGGCCCGTTCTACGTCCGGCTGCGCGGGAGCGACGGCAGGCGCACGGCGCCGGGACTGCTCGGGGCCTCCGTCGACCCGTCTGGCCCCAAGGTCGACGCGCTCGGCAACGCCGACCCGTGGCAGGACCTGTGGTTCTACACGAACCCGATCTTCGTCATGCCCCGTCAGTGAGCACGACCTGCGTCGGGCTGGCCGCGGGCCAGCAGGACCGCTCCGAGATGGAGCACCTGCTGGCCGTCGCGGTCCAGCTCCTCGACGGGGTCGTCCTCGCGTGCACGCATGTCGTCGACGGGGCCTGGGCCGCCTCCGTCGAGACCACGGCCGACGTGGGCCGGTCCGGCGAGCTGTGGGCCCTCCTGCAGGAGCATGGCGCTGGCGACGTGGCCGTCTGCGTGCGATCTCGGGGCGACGACCCCCGGATCGACGACCCCCGGGTCGACGTCGCTGGCCCCGTCGGCCTGCGGCACGCGGCCGGTCAGGCGTCCCTCGAGCTCGCCGGGCGCCTGGCCGGTCGGGCGGTGCTCTTCCCGGGGCAGGGCCGCCTCACCGGTGAGGTCGCCACCGACGACGTCCCGGCCCTCAGCGCGATCCGTGCCGTCGAGGGGATCGCCGGCACCCCGACCGTCGGGACCCGGCTGGTGACCCGCGACTTCGTTCGCCCGGTCCTGCGGGCCGGCGCGCTCGTCCTGCAGGTGCGCCCCTTCGGCGAGGAGGGGACCGTCGCGCCGTTCGAGGTGCCGGACCCGACCCCCTGCTGCGCCGCTCACGGATGAGCTGGCCGCGCCTCCCGCCGCGCCACCTGCCGCGGCGGGTCGGGCCGGTCGGGTCGATTAGAATCTGGCAATGAGTCATGGTCCGTCCGAAGTCCCTGCCAAGTTCGCCGCCCTCGGCCTGACCTATGACGACGTGCTCCTGCTGCCCGGCGAGACCGACGTCATCCCGAGCGAGGTCGACACCACCGCGCAGCTGACCCGGGAGATTGTGCTCAAGGTGCCGCTCGTCTCCTCCGCGATGGACACTGTCACCGAGTCCCGGATGGCGATCGCGATGGCACGCCAGGGCGGCATCGGCGTGCTCCACCGCAACCTCTCGATCGACGACCAGGCCTACCAGGTGGACCTCGTCAAGCGGACCCAGACCGGGATGATCTCCAACCCCGTCACGATCGGTGCCGACGCCACGCTTGAGGACCTCGACCAGAAATGCGGCCAGTACCGCGTGTCCGGCCTGCCCGTCGTCGACGCCGACAACCGCCTCCTGGGCATCATCACCAACCGCGACCTGCGCTTCACCCCGGTCGCGGAGTGGGCCAGCACCAAGGTCGACGAGGTGATGACCCCGATGCCGCTCGTCACTGCCCCGGTCGGCATCAGTCGGGACGACGCCACCTCCCTGCTGCGCCAGCACAAGCGTGAGCGGCTGCCGATCGTCGACGACACCGGCCGGCTCGCGGGGCTCATCACCGTCAAGGACTTCGTCCGGTCCGAACAGTTCCCGCACGCCAGCAACGACGGCCAGGGACGCCTGCTCGTCGCCGCGGCCATCGGCTACTTCGGCGACGCGTGGAAGCGCGCGACGACCCTCGTCGAGGCGGGCGTCGACGTCCTCGTCCCCGACGTCGCCAACGGCCACGCCCGGCTCATGCTCGAGATGATCGCCCGGCTGAAGTCCGACCCCGCCACCAGGCACGTCCAGGTCATGGGCGGCAACGTCGCGACCCGCGCCGGCGCCCAGGCGCTCGTCGACGCCGGGGCCGACGCGGTCAAGGTCGGTGTCGGGCCCGGGTCGATCTGCACCACGCGCGTGGTCGCGGGGGTCGGCGTCCCGCAGGTCACCGCGATCTACGAGGCATCGTTGGCCTGCAAGCCCGCCGGCGTCCCCGTCGTCGGCGACGGTGGCCTGCAGTATTCTGGCGACATCGCCAAGGCGCTCGTCGCCGGGGCCGACACGGTGATGCTCGGCTCGCTGCTCGCCGGCTGCGAGGAGAGCCCCGGAGACCTGATCTTCGTGGGCGGCAAGCAGTTCAAGACCTACCGCGGCATGGGTTCCCTGGGGGCGATGGCCTCGCGCGGCAAGAAGTCCTTCTCCAAGGACCGCTACTTCCAGGCCGACGTCACGAGCGACGACAAGATCGTCCCCGAGGGCATCGAGGGCCAGGTCGCCTACCGCGGACCCGTGCAAGCGGTCGCCCACCAGCTCATCGGTGGCCTGCACCAGTCGATGTTCTACGTCGGGGCCCGCACGATCCCCGAGCTGCAGGAGCGCGGCCAGTTCGTCCGGATCACCGCGGCCGGCCTCAAGGAGAGTCACCCGCACGACATCCAGATGGTCGTCGAGGCACCGAACTACAGCACCCGCTGACGGCGCCGTGGCCACCGCCCCGGGCGAGGCGCCGGGCCAGGCCCTGGCCGAGGCAATCCGGCTCTTCGACGTCCCCGCCGCCGATGTCGCACCCCTGCTCGCTGCCCACGACGCGGTATGCCGTGACGACGGGTTGCGCCGCTGGGTCGCCGCGGCCGCGGGACCGCTGCGGGCGGCCATGGGCCACCCGTCACCCGGCCCGGCCCTCGACCGCCGTCCGGACGCGCCGACGGACGTGGCCCGCTACCTGCCGGTGCTCGTCCTGGCCGACGTGCTCCCCGACATGCGCGCCCACCACCGCTCCCTCGGGGTGGCCCAGGACGTCACTGCGGCGACGCTGGCGGACGTGGGGCGGATGCTGGCTCGCAACCGGGTCTGGGAGGGCGAGCCCGGTCTCGGGGACGAGCTCGCCGGCTGGCTCACCCGGCACCTGCACGGCGCCCTCTTCCAGATCGGCCGTCTGCAGTACGAGCGCGTGATCCTCGGGGAGGGGCTGGGTGCGGAGCTGCGCATGAGCGGGTTCCCCTGCGGTCCGGGCGATCTGACGCTGAACCTGCACGTCCCCGAGACCGGTGCCCGACTCGATCCGGAGGCGGTGGGTGCCTCCCTGACGGCGGCCCGGACGTTCTTCCGGCGGCGGTTCCGCGACGAGCGCCCGGTGGGCATGACCTGCCACTCGTGGCTGCTCGACCCCCGGCTGGCCGACCACCTCCCTGCGGACAGCAACGTCGTCGCGTTCCAGAGGCGGTTCGCCCTCGGGCCGCCGCGCGCCGAGGACGGAGACCTGTCGGTGCGCAAGTTCGTCTTTGGCGACACGACGACACCCGTGCGGTCGCTGCCACAGCGCACCCGGCTGGAGAAGGCGGTCGTCCGCCACCTCCGCACCGGTGGCCACTGGCAGGTCCGCAGCGGCTGGCTGCCAGCAGGCTGAGCCCGGGCCGAGCCCGCAACCCGGGCCGGCCAGCTCAGATGTGCTCGGGCGCTGCCGTGCCGAGGACGCGGAGCCCGTTCGCGAGGACCACGCGTGCGGCCTCCGCCAGTGCTGGCTCCTGGCTCGGCGCCACCTGCAGCCAGGCGAGCGCCGCCGCGGCCACCCTCTCGAGGTGGCGACCAAGGACGGCGGGATCGTCGGCACCGACTGCCCGGTCCACGACGCCGGGGACGTCCGCGAGCAGTCCGACCAGCCCCTGCCTCGGCCCCGTCACCAATCTGTCCGTGGCGTCCGGCACGTCGACGGTCCCAGCCACCGTCGTGCTGGACGCACGGTGGTCGGTGAGCCTGGTGAGCCGGGCGTGGGCGAGCTGGACGAGCAGCACCGGGTTGGCGAGGGTGCGCGGCATGTTGACGGCCGCCTGGACCCACGTCGGCGGGGGACCGAGCACCAGGGCGCCGTCACCACCGCGGCCGTATGCCGTCCTCTCCGCCAGGACGGCCGCCACCACCGCGTCGGCCGGGTCGTCGGACACGGTGATGTCGAGGAACCCGTCCCCGCTGACGACGACCCGACTGATGCCCGGCGCCGACCCGAGCCGCTCGGCGAGCAGCTCGGCGAGGTGGGTGGACGGCATACCGGCGGCGGCAGCCAGCCGCAGGGCGATCGGGGTCGACCAGTCGCCGTGGCCCCCGGGGCCAGGCCTGGTGACCACGACCCGGGCCCGGGGGTCGACGTCGAGGTCGCCAGCAGCGACGGCCTCCACCAGCACCGCACCGACCAGCTGCGCGAGCTCGTCCGGGGTCACCGTCCGAGCGTAGGCGTGCAGGTCCCTCGACGACCGCGGCGGCGCCATCACACCCTCTGCGCACACCCGGACCTCCCGATAGCCTTGCGCGGTGACTGAGATCGAGATCGGCCGAGGCAAGCGGGGCCGCCGGGCCTATTCCTTCGACGACATCGCTGTCGTGCCCTCGCGGCGCACCCGCGACCCGGAGGAGGTCTCCGTCTCGTGGCAGATCGACGCCTACCACTTCGAGATCCCCGTCATCGCGGCGCCGATGGACTCGGTAATGTCACCGCGGACCGCGATCACCCTCGGCAGGCTCGGCGGGCTCCCGGTCCTCGACCTCGAGGGGCTGTGGACCCGATATGAGGACCCGGAGCCGTTCCTCGAGGAGATCGTCGGGCTCGAGCCGGCCAAGGCAACGGCCCGCATGCAGCAGATCTATGCCGAGGAGATCAAGCCCGAGCTCATCTCGGAGCGGCTGCGTGAGCTGCGCCAGGCGGGGGTCACCGTCGCCGGCGCGCTCAGCCCGCAGCGGACCCAGCAGCACTGGAAGACCGTCGTCGACGCCGGGTGCGACCTCTTCGTCATCCGCGGGACGACGGTCTCGGCCGAGCACGTCTCCGGCCGGGCCGAGCCACTCAACCTCAAGCGGTTCATCTATGAGCTCGACGTGCCCGTCATCGTCGGCGGCGCCGCGTCCTACACCGCGGCCCTGCACCTCATGCGCACCGGCGCGGCGGGCGTCCTCGTCGGATTCGGGGGAGGGGCGGCCCACACCACCCGGCGCACCCTCGGCATCCACGCACCAATGGCGTCGGCGATCGCCGACGTCGCGGCGGCCCGACGGGACTACCTCGACGAGTCCGGGGGCCGCTACGTCCACGTCATCGCGGACGGTGGGGTCGGCACGTCCGGTGACATCGTCAAGGCGGTCGCCTGTGGCTCCGACGCGGTGATGCTCGGGGCCGCGCTGGCGCGGGCGACCGACGCCCCGGGCGCCGGGTTCCACTGGGGCCCCGAGGCCCACCACGGAGAGCTCCCGCGCGGTGAGCGCGTCGAGGTCGGGGCGACGGGGTCGCTCGAGGAGATCCTCTTCGGGCCCGGTCACGTCGCGGACGGCACCACGAACATCATCGGGGCGCTGCGCCGGGCGATGGCCACGACCGGCTACTCCGACGTCAAGGAGTTCCAGCGCGTCGAGGTCGTCGTCGCGCCCTACCAGCAGGTCTGATCCTCGGCCCCGTCGTCGGTGGCTCGCCCTCCGTCAGAGACCTACCCTTGGGCACCATGGCCCCCGACACGATCGCCGACCCCGAGACCGACGCCTCCGCAACGTATGCCGTGGAGCCGTCGACGGCGCGTCGCCTCACCTCCCGAGTGGTGTGCGCACCCCGCCCGCAGTGGCGCACGATGACGAGCCCGATGACGGGCGCGCCGATCGCGTCGCTCCCTCTGTCCACCCCGGCCGACGTCGCGGTCGCCGTGTGCGCGGCCCGCGCCGCCCAGCGTGGCTGGGCCCGGACGCCGCTGGAGGTGCGCTCGGCGATCATGCTGCGGCTGCACGACCTCGTCCTCGAGCGCCAGGTCGAGATCCTCGACCTCGTCCAGCTCGAGGCGGGCAAGGCGCGCGCCCACGCGTTCGAGGAGGTGGCCGACACGGCCATCTGCGCCCGGCACTATGCCCGCTCCGCCGCGGCATACCTGCGTCCGCAGCGCCACGCCGGCGCCTTCCCGCTTCTCAGCCAGAGCGTCGAGCTGCTCCATCCCAAGGGGGTCGTCGGGGTGATCTCGCCGTGGAACTACCCCTTCTCGCTCGCGATCACCGACCTCATCCCGGCCCTGCTCGCCGGCAACGCCGTCGTCCTGCGGCCCGACCTGCAGACGGCGCTGACAGCGCTCAAGGGGGTCGAGCTCCTGGCCGAGGCCGGCCTGCCCGAGGGGGTCCTCCAGGTCGTGCTCGGCGACGGCGAGAGCGTCGGGCAGGCGGTCGTCGAGACGACCGACTACGTCTGCTACACCGGCTCGACCGCGACGGGGCGCCTCGTCGCGCAGGCCGCGGCCAAGCGGCTCGTCGGGGTCTCGCTCGAGCTCGGCGGGAAGAACTCCCTCTACGTCCGGGCCGACGCCAACCTCGGCAAGGCCGTTGCCGGCGCCGTGCGCTCCGCCTTCGCCTCGGCCGGACAGCTCTGCATGCACACCGAGCGACTCATCCTCCACGAGCAGATCGCGGACGAGTTCCTCGAGCGATTCGTCGTCGCCGTGCGCGCGATGCGGCTCGGGCCGGAGCTCGCCTACGGCATCGACATGGGCAGCCTCCTGTCTCCGGGACAGCTCGAGCGCACCGTCGCCCACGTCGAGGACGCCCGGAGCAAGGGCGCCTGCGTGCTGGTCGGTGGGCGCGCCCGACCCGACCTCGGGCCGTACTTCTACGAGCCCACCGTCCTCGCGGGCGTCACCGCGGCGATGGACTGCCGCGACGAGGAGACCTTCGGGCCGGTCGTCTCGGTCTACCGCGTCGCGAGCGACGACGAGGCGGTCAGGCTTGCCAACGACTCCGACTATGGGCTCAACGCGAGCATCTTCACCCGGGACGTGCGGCGTGGGCGCGCCATCGCCCGCAGGATCCGGGCGGGCACGGTCAACATCAACGACGGGTATGCCGCGGCGTGGGCCTCGACGGCCGCCCCCATGGGCGGGATGAAGGACTCGGGGCTGGGCCGCCGGCACGGCGCAGAGGGGATCCGGAAGTACACCGAGTCGCAGAACGTCACCGCGCAGCACCTCGTGGGGTTCGCGCCCGCCCTCGGCCTGTCCGACGAGCAGTGGACGCGCGGGCTGACCCTGGCGCTGGTCGCGATGCGCAAGCTGGGGCGGTCCTGAGTGTGGCCGTGGCACGGCGTCAAGCAGATCGGGTAGAGCCCACTTGAGCTCCGAACGATGGGGCAACTCGGACGGTGACCTGGCATCTCCTGAGCTGGAACCAGATACATTGAAGGCCACGTCTTTCACCCCAAGAGTCGGCGTCTTCGATCGTTGGCTCTCGATGGCGGGTGGCGTCTGAACCAGGACAGCACCTCCTGAAAGGTGAATGGCCCAGACGCAGTCGTTGCGTATGCGCGCAGTCGGTCCCAGACCGTAAGAGACTCGACATTGGGCACTCGCTCAGGTTGCCACACCCTTGACCGCGACGAGGAGCCAGGCCGAGCCGCCCGCCAACCTTGCCGTGCGTCCTACCGCCGCCTGCAGGGCCAGTCACTTGGGACTAACGTCGATGCGGTTCTGGTGACTGGACGCTTGGGCGGCGGGCGGGGGCTGGGCCTTCTGTTAGGTCGCCGCGTGAGGTGACTCCATGACCGGTGCGACCATCCTTCTGCCGTTCCAGCGTGCCACGATGTCGCCCGGCGTAGCTGGCGAGGTATGACACGGGGCCCTGTCGCCCATCGCCGACCTGATCCGCTGAACCTCTCGCGGGCTGTCAGGTCGTCGGGGCCCCGGCACGTCGCACGCCGTGTGGTGGTTCGACGGCACCGGCGTCGATGGACCCCGTCGGCACCTCCTGGCCGTCCCACGCCGCGTCCTCACCCTCGAACCCGGTGATGATGTCGATGTTGGCGGCGGAGTGCGAGGCCGGGTCGAACTCGTAGCCTAGCCACTCGCGCGCCAGGCGCCGGGCCAGCTCGAGACCGATGACCCGCTGGCCCATCGTCAGCACGTGGCAGTCGTTGGACAGGATCGAGCGTTCGACGCTGAACGAGTCGTGGGCCACCGTGGCCCGCACGCCCGGCACCTTGTTGGCGGAGATGGCCATCCCGATGCCGGTGCCGCAGATGAGGATCGCCCGGTCGGCGTCCCCGCGGGCGATGGCCTGCCCCGCGAGGATGCCGACCTGTGAGTAGGAGGCGTCGTCGGCCAGCTCGTTGAGGCTGCTCACGTCGACCAGCGAGGCAACCCGCTCATCGCGCGAGAGGTCGTCGGCGAGGACGGCCTTGTAGTCGGCGCCGGCCGAGTCGCTGCCGATCAGCAGGCGGTAACGGGGCGGCGCCGTGGACGTGCTGTCCTCGGATGTCACGTCGTCCGACGTCGTCTGGTCGGATACCATGTGTAGCTCCCTTTGAGGTTCTTGAGGGTGACCGGGCCGTGGACCGACAGGGTCACTCAGGGATGAGGGACACCTTGATCGAGGCGTCGCCGGCCGCGACGAGGTCGAGGCCCTGCTGGAACTGGCTGAGCGGGAGCTGGTGGGTGCAGATCTCGTCCATGGGCAGGGTTCCGGACTCGATCATCCGGATGGCCGCGGGCCAGCAGTGCGGGCCGAGGTGCGCGCCGAGGACGTCGAGTTCCTTGTCGTCGCTGATGATCGACCAATCGACGGTGACGTCCGAGCCGAAGACGCTGTACTCGACGTAGGTGCCGAGCTTGCGCAGGAGGTTGAGGCCCTGCAGGACCGCCGAAGGGTGGCCGGTGCCCTCGAGGTAGACGTCGGCTCCGTAGCCGCCGGTGAGCTCCTGGACCAGGGGGAGGGGGTCCTGTTCGGCGATGTTGACGGTGTGCGTGGCGCCGCACTTCTTCGCCAGCTCAAGCTTCGCCGGGGCCATGTCGAGGGCGACGATGGCCGCGGGCGACTTCGCGGCCGCGCCGGCGATCATGCCCAGACCGATCGGGCCGCATCCAGCGACGACGACGACGTCCTCGAAGACGATGTTGGCCCGTTCCACGGCGTGGAGGGCGCAGGACAACGGCTCCGCGAAGGCCGCGTGGGCCGGCGGCACGTCGCCACTGATCTTGTGCACCCGGGCCTCCCGCGGGAAGACCATGTAGCTGGCCATGCCGCCCGGCGTCTTGCGCTTGAACCCGAACATGATGTGCGGTCCGCACATCCAGTACTGCCCGCGCTGGCAGTAGCGGCACTCCCCGCAGGGGACGATCTGCTCGGCCACGACCCGGTCGCCGACGGCGACGTCCCACCGCTGCGCCGCCTCGTCGTCGAGACTGACGATCCTGCCGACGAACTCGTGGCCCGGGATGACCTCGGTCTCGGCCCAGGCCGCCCGGTTCTCGTCGCCCCAGAACTTCGCGGCGCCGTGGTAGCACTTGAGGTCGCTGGCGCAGATGCCGACCGCCTCGACCTTGACGAGCGCCTCACCGGCACCGGCCTGGGGGGTCCCCACCTGCTCGAGCCGGTAGTTCTCCGGGGCGTGGCAGACCACGGCGGTCATGGTCGTGGGCGGGTCGACGACGTCGTTGTCAGCCATCAGGTTCTCCTAGGTGAGGTCGAGGGGGACGGCGCCTGCCCCACCGGGTGGCCGGGCTCCCAGGGCGCCTGCCGAGGGGGCCACATGGGGATGTTCCCTCGGTTCCGTTTCCAATCTAACACCATCGAGCGGGAAAATAACATAGAATTTGCGCGAATCAGCGAGTCCAATGTCGAGTGTAGGAGTGACATGGCGACGAGTGACATGTTGAGATCGACGGTGTGGGTCGGGACGAGCTGGAAGATGAACAAGACCCTCGACGAGGCGCGCAGCTATATCGACGAGGTCTGCGGAGCGACGGTCGGCACGGAGGTGCAGCTCTTCGTGCTGCCGGCCCACACCGCACTGGCGGCGGTCCGGGACCGTATGCCGCGTGGGAACCGGCTGCTGCTGGGTGCCCAGAACGCGCACTGGGGCCCCGAAGGCGCCGGCACCGGGGAGATCTCGATGAGGATGGCCAAGGACGCGGGCGCCCGCATCGTCGAGATGGGCCACTCGGAGCGGCGGGAGCACTTCGGCGAGACCGACGCGACGGTCGCGGCGAAGGCCAGCGCCGCTCTCGATCACGCGCTCATTCCGTTGATCTGCGTGGGCGAACCGTTGGCAGTGCTGGAGGCTGGCGACGCGTGGCCTTTCGTCTCCGCCCAGGTGCGTGCGGCCCTGGCGGCCGTGCAGCCGGCGCAGGTGGCAGACATCCTCGTGGCCTACGAGCCGGTCTGGGCGATCGGCGCCGGCGGTCGCCGCCCGACGACCGAGCAGGTTGCACCGGTGATGGCGAGCCTGTCGCAGCTCCTCGCCGAGCTGGGGGAGGGCCGCCCGCCGCGCGCGTTGCTCTACGGGGGCAGCGTGGACGAGTCGAACGCGGTGGAGCTGCTGGCGATCCCCCACACCGACGGGCTCTTCGTCGGCCGAGCCGGCTGGGACGCCGCCCGGTTCCTCTCGGTGGCGGCGCAGGCGGCCAGCACAGTCGCAGTCCCGTGACCACAACGTGGCCGGAGGTGTCGCGAACGCTTGTAGGTTGTCGGTCTGAGGTGTAACTTTCACGTTAACAACGTAGTTTTATCGCTCTCCAACGATGTAGGAGCGTTCCGTGACAGCTCTCCGGCACAGTCGCACCCGTCTCATCGGGCTCGTGCTGCTGCTCGCCCTCGTCGTGGCGATGCTGCTCAACACGAAGTTCCTCACACCGCAGGCCCTCGCCAACATCGGCCCCAAGCCGTTCGACCCGGCGCAGACGGCCGCGACCCTGTTCACGAAGGCCCAGACCGACGTGGCATCGAAGGGCAAGCCGCTGACCGAGGTGCTGCCCGCCGTCCAGGCCGACATCAAGGGCGCCGCGGCCAAGTACGGCGCGGTCAGCCCCGCGGAGAACTCCTACGTCTTCGCGGTCACCGCCACGGGCATCGTGGGCGACGTGACCACCGCCGACGACATCAGGCTCCAGATCACCGGGCTCCCTGCCGGGTCGACGATCCTCGTGCCGACGACGGCCGCGATCAACGGGACCGTCCTACGCGACGCGATGGGCTTCAAGTTCGCCGAGGCGCCCGGTCAGACCCAGTTCCAGTACGTCGGCGACGAGCTCAAGAAGCTGATGCAGGGCAAGGTGGTCGCCCCGGCCGGTGACCCCACGAAGCTTAAGGGCAAGACGGTGACGGTCACCGGGGTCATCGGTATCACCGCTTCGCCCGGCTCGAACACCGTCCCCACCGCGAAGCCGGTCAACATCCAGCCCGTCAAGATCGAGGTCGCGTCATGAGCGCCGCCCCGACCGCGCCAGCCGAGCCCACCGACATGGTGGCGGCCGCGGACGGCGAGGTGGTCCTGCGGGCCGTCGACATCAGCCAGACCTACGGGGTGACGCGCGCCCTCAAGAGCGTGAACTTCGAGGTCCGCCGAGGCAAGGTGACCGTGCTCTTCGGGGAGAACGGGGCCGGCAAGTCGACCCTGATGAAGATTCTCTCCGGGGTCGAGACGCCCACGGGCGGCCACATCGAGCTGGACGGCGAGGTGGTCAGGCTGGACTCGACCACGTATGCCGTCGCGCAAGGGATCTCGATCATCCACCAGGAGCTGAACCTGTGCGCGAACCTCAACGTGCGCGACAACATCTTCATCGGCCGCGAGCTGCGGACCAGGACCGGGGCCATCGACTACACGCGTGAGCACGAGATCACCGCCCAGCTCATGGAGCGCCTCGAGGAGCCCATCCGGCCCACGACGCTGGTGCAGGACCTGCGGGTCGGGCAGCAGCAGATCATCGAGATCGCCCGGGCGCTGGCCGCCGACGCGCGCATCCTCATCATGGACGAGCCCACGTCCGCGCTGTCAGCAACCGAGGTGGAGGTCCTGTTCAAGGTCATCCGCGAGCTGACCAGCCACGGTGTCGCGATCGTCTACATCTCGCACCACCTGGAGGAGGCCATCGAGATCGCCGACTACGCGGTGGTCTTCCGCGACGGCGCCCTCGTGGCGACAGAGGTGGCCGAGCGGATCGACCTGCCGTGGGTGGTCCGTCAGATGGTCGGCCGCGACGCCGACTACGACTTCCGCGACGAGCCACGTGACTACGCAGACGTCGCCCTGTCCGTCGAGAGCGTCACCGTCGTTGACGCGGAGGCCGGTCGCGTCGCGGTCAACAACGTCTCGCTGGAGGTGCGCCGGGGCGAGATCGTCTGCATCTACGGACTGATGGGCGCCGGGCGAACCGAGCTCATGGAGGCCCTCGCGGGCCGCGACCCCGTGTCCACGGGACGGATCCTCCTCGATGGCAACGACATCGCGGGCACCACGGTGCAGGAGCGCATCGGCCTGGGTCTCGGCCTCGTGCCCGAGGACAGGCAGCGCGACGGGCTGATCCAGATGATGTCGGTCGGGCGCAACATGTCCCTGCCCAGCCTGCTGAACCGGGTCAAGAACTCGTTCATCGAGCTCGGCAAGGAGAAGGCGTCGATCGCCAGGCAGAGCCTCGACGTGCGGGTCAAGACGTCCGGGCCGAACGCCCCGATCACCTCGCTGTCCGGCGGGAACCAGCAGAAGGTCGTCATCGCCAAGATGCTCATGGCCGACCCCAAGGTCCTGCTCCTCGACGAGCCGACGCGCGGCATCGACGTCGGCGCGAAGGGCGAGATCTTCGCGTTGCTGTTCCGGGAGGCACGCCGCGGCCTGGCCGTCCTCTACGTCACCTCCGAGGCCGGTGAGGCGCTGACCGCCTCCCACCGAATCCTCGTGATGAGCAGGGGCCGGATCGTCCGCCAGTTCGACCCCCGCAGCTGCACCCGCGACGAGCTGATGACCGCGTCGGGCGAACACGGCACCGACTACGACCCGAACGGAGACCCCCGATGAGCCAGCAGACGACCACTGCGTCCGCGTCCCCCGCCGGCGCCCCGGCCCCCGCGGCGGAGGGCAAGGCCAGCCGCATCAACGTCAACGCCCTGCTCGTCGAGGGCCGCGCGCTGATCGCGCTCATCATCATCATTGTCCTGTTCTCCGTGCTCAGCAGCAACTACCTCACGGCCGGAAACCTCACGAGCATCACCAAGCAGGTCGCCTTCAACGCGATCATCGCTCTCGGCATGCTCCTCGTCATCCTCAACGCCGGCATCGACCTGTCCGTCGGGTCGACCGTCGGCCTCAGCGGTGCAATCGCCGGCAACCTGTTCCGGGGTCTGCACCTGCCGTTGAGCGAGGCGATCATGCTGCCGAAGGTCTGGGTCATCGTCGTGCTCGCGGTGGCTGTCGGGATGCTCATCGGGCTCATCAACGGGCTGCTCATCTCGCGGCTGAACCTGGCCCCGTTCATCGTCACCCTCGGCATGCTCTACGTCGCCCGGGGGCTGACCCAGGTGTTCCTCAATGGCCAGAACATCACCGACGAGCTACGCGGCCAGCCTGGCTTGGACAACACCGGGTTCCTCGAGACGTTCGCATCCAAGCCCCTGGGGATTCCGCTGGCGGCGTGGGTCATGGTCGTCCTCGCTGTCGCCTTCTCGATCCTCATGACCCGCACGCCCTTCGGCAGGTGGCTGTATGCGACCGGTAGCAACCCCCGCGCCGCGCAGCTGTCGGGAGTGCCCGTCAAGAAGGTCCAGACCCGCATCTACGTCCTCTCCGGCATGTGTGCAGCCATCGTCGGGATCCTCCAGATCGCCAACATCAGCGCCTCGACCGCTGACCTCGGCCAGTTCTACGAGCTGAACGCCATCGCGGCCGTCGTCATCGGCGGGGCCGCGCTGTCAGGTGGCCGGGGCACCGTCCGCGGCACCATCATCGGCGCCTTCGTCATCGGGTTCCTCGCGAACGGGCTGGTCATCATCGGCGTCTCCCCCTTCTGGCAGCAGGTCGTCACCGGCGCGGTGATCATCCTCGCGGTCGCCGTCGACCAGATCCAGCAGATCGCCCAGCGGCGTCGCAACGCCCGGCGGGCGGTGGCGAGCGTGCAGAAGAGGACACCGTCCACGCCGTCGACACCGTCGACGCCCGCATCGCCTGAAGCCGCCGCTTGACCTCACGCGAGACCTCCCCATCGCACCGCAACACCCGTCATCCCTCGAAAGGAACCTCATGATCGCCAGCAAGACGGCCCGCATCCTCATCGCGGCCACCGCCCTCGCAGGTCTGGCCGCCTGCGGCAACACCTCCACCCCTGGCACGTCCGCACCTGCGGCCAGCACGGCCGCCAGCGGGGGCGGCGGTGCGGCCGCCGGCGGGACCATCGCCATCATCACCGTGGACCCGTCGAACCCGTACTGGAAGGCCGAGGTCGACACGGCCAAGGCCGCCGCCGAGGCCCTGGGCTACAAGACGACGACCGGGGCGCACAAGAACAAGCCTGACCAGCAGGAGTCACTCATCGAGACGGCGATCAACAGCAAGGTCGCCGGCATCATCCTCGACCCGGCGGGCGCCAAGGAGAGCATCTCAGCGGTGCAGAAGGCCGTCGACGCCAAGATCCCGGTCGTCCTCATCAACGCGGAGATCAACAAGACCGGCCTGGCCAAGGCCCAGATCGTCTCCAACAACGCGCAGGGCGCGACCGTCGGCGCCGAGGAGTGGACGAAGGCGATGAACTACAAGGGCGAGTTCGTCGAGCTGTTCGGCGATCCCAGCGACAACAACGCACAGGTGCGCTCCGACGGGTACAAGGCCGTCATCGCCCAGTACCCCGACCTCAAGCAGGTCGGCAAGGAGATCGCCAACTGGGACCGCCAGCAGGGGCAGGACAAGATGGAGGCCCTGCTCTCCGCGCACCCCACCATCACGGGAGTCATCGCAGGCAACGACGAGATGGCCCTCGGGGCCATCAACGCCCTCAAGGCCGCCGGCAAGCTGGCCAACGTCAAGGTGCTCGGCTTCGATGGCAACCAGGACGCGGTGAACGCCGTGACGGCTGGTGACATGGTCGCCACCGTGCTGCAACCCATCGTCGCCGGCACGAAGAAGGCCGTCACGCAACTCGACGGCGTCATCAAGAGCGGGAAGACCGGCGTCGCCGACGAGAAGCAGGCTCTCGACTGCGTGCTCATCAACAAGGCCAACGCCTCGAAGTTCAACAACTTCGTCCCGCAGTGAGCTCGACGGGCCCGGCCGCCGCTCTCGGCGGCTGGGCCCGACGGAGGGACGTCCCTTCGTCGGCACGGCATACTGAATTCGGACATGCCCGAAAGGTGTGTGCGACCTCGCATCCAGGAGACCACGGTGACACAGCTGGAGTATCCGCCGGCCAGCGTCGGGTCACGCAAGCGCAAGACCGAGCAGCGCAAGCAGCTCATCACCGAGGCGCTCGTGGCGGCCGGGGTGGCCACTCCCCAGGACCTGGCCGCGCGGTTCGGGGTCAGCATCGTCACCATCCACCGCGACCTCGACGAGCTCGAGCGCCGCGGGATGGTTCGCAAGTTCCACGGCGGCGTCACGGCGCAGCCATCGGGGGTCTTCGAGTCCCAGATGTCGCACCGGCTGGCCACCATGGCGGTCGAGAAGGCCGCGATCGCCGCCGCAGCACTGAAGTACGTCGAGCCGGGCGAGTCGGTGATGCTCGACGACAGCACCACGGTGATGCGGATGATCGACGGCTTCGCCGACCTCGTTCCGCTGCACGTGGCCACCCCGTTCGTGACCGGTTTGCGCAGCCTCACCGAGCTCGCCAAGGCCAACGACGGGCTCACTGTCATCGGCATCGGCGGCCGCTACGACGTCGCCCACGACTCGTTCGTCGGGGTGCAGACCAACGAGCAGGTGCGCGGCCTGCACGTCGACGCCCTGTTCATGTCGACGTCCGCCGTCTCCACCATGGACATGTACCACCAGGAAGAGCAGATCATGATGCTCAAGCGTCAGATGCTCGAGTCGGCCAGCAGACGCTATCTCCTCGTGGACCACAAAAAGCTCGGCCAGAAGGCGCTGCTCAAGATCGCCTCCCTCACCGATCTCGACCTCATCATCACCGACCCCGGCGCGGACCCCAGGATCCTTGCAGCGTGGAGCGACATGGGCGTCTCCTACGAGATCGCCCAGATCGTCGAGCCGTCCGCCGTCTAGCCGGTCCACCGCCGTCACGAACCTCAGCGGCCGCCGACGCCGTCACGCCAATGGAGGGAACCCAGCATGACCCACGTCTACAACGACCCTGCCGACTTCCGGAGCGAGGTCCTCGACGGCTTCGCCGCGGCATACCCGCAGTATGTGCAGCGGGTGACCGGCGCGTCCGGCTTCACCCGCGCCGGCGGGCCCCTAGAGGGCAAGGTCAGCCTCCTCATCGGCGGGGGATCAGGGCACTACCCGTCCTACTCCGGGGTCGTCGGCACTGGCTTCGCCGACGCCGGGGTCCTCGGCGACATCTTCGCCTCGCCCTCAGCGGAGCAGGTCTACCGGGTGGCGAAGGCGGCCGACGGCGGCGCAGGCGTCATCCTGTCGTTCGGCAACTACGCCGGAGACCGGCTCAACTTCGGCCTCGCCCGGGATCGGCTCATCGCCGAGGGGATAGACACCCGTATCGTCTTCGTCACCGACGACATCGCCTCCGCGTCGGTCGAGGAGCACGAGAAGCGGCGCGGCATCGCCGGCACCTTCACCGTCTACAAGATCGGCGGCGCGGCAGCCGAGGAGGGCTTGTCTCTCGACGAGGTCGAGCGAGTCATGCGCGCCGCGAACGCCGCCACCTTCTCCTTCGGGGTGGCGTTCGAGGGCTGCACGCTCCCCGGCGCACACAAGCCGCTGTTCGTCGTCGAGGACGGCCAGATGGACTTTGGGCTAGGCATCCACGGCGAGCCGGGCATCTCGTCGCGGCCCTGGATGCCGGCGCGAGAGCTGGCCGAGGAGCTGGTCCGCACCGTCGTGGCGGAGCGTCCCGCCGACGCGAGCGGGCGGGCCGCGGTGCTGCTCAACGGGCTGGGAGCGACCAAGTACGAGGAGCTGTTCGCCCTCTGGGGTAACGTCTCTACGCTGCTGCAGGAGGCGGGGGTCGAGCTGGTCATGCCGGAGGTCGGCGAACTCGTCACCAGCCTCGACATGGCCGGCTGCTCGATCTCGGTGACCTGGCTCGACGACGAGCTCGAGCGGCTGTGGACCGCGCCCGCGCAGACCCCCGCCTTCCGACGGGGCGCCGTCGCCGAGAGCAGCCAATTCTCCCGGCACCACGTAGTCGCCGCAGAGGTGGCACCAGAGGCTGACGAGCAGGGGAGCGAGGCGTCCATCGCCGCCGGCCGGGTCGCCCGCCGCGCTGTCGCCGCGCTCCACGCGGTGGTCGAGACCAACAAGGACTACCTCGGCGAGATCGACGCCATCGCGGGGGACGGCGACCACGGCATCGGCATGTCACGCGGGTCAACCGCCGCACTCGCGGCCGCGAACGACGCCGACGGGGGAGTCCATAGCGTGCTCGGCGCCGCCGGGGCGGCCTTCGGGGACCGCGCCGGCGGGACCAGCGGGGTCCTATGGGGGATGCTGCTCGACGGTGTCGGGCGCGCGCTGGGCAACACCGAGGCCGTCACCGCGACGAGCGTGGCCGCGGCGGTCAAGCATTCAGCGGTCGACCTCCAGCGGTTCAGCAAGGCCAGCCTGGGCGACAAGACCATGCTCGACGCGCTGTTCCCCTTCGTCGACTCCCTGGTGGACGAGGTGGCCGGCGGCGCGCCGCTCGGCGTGGCGTGGGAACGGGCCGCCAGCAAGGCCGTCACCGCCGCCGAGGCCACGGCGCCGCTGGTCCCGAAGATCGGTCGGGCCCGGCCGCTGGCCGAACGCAGCGTGGGGACCCCGGACCCCGGTGCCGTCTCACTCGGACTCATCGTCACCGCGATCGGGCAGGAACTGCGCGAGGTCACCTGTCTCGGCTGACGTCGCCGGGAGCGACCCGGCCCAGCCGACTGCGCGGGGTCGGCCCGGGTCGGGGCCAGGCGGACTCAGACGGCGTGCGGAAGCCTCGGGGCTCCCGCTGCAGGTCCTCACGCACGGCCTGGAGCCGAGCCCTGGCCACGTTGGACCGGTGCTGCGGGCTCAGCCGGCGGACCTGGTTGTCCCCGCCCGGCCCGGGCTCTCTCGGCGCCTCGGCCCGCTGTGCCTGCTGTCCGTTGGGCTGCGCCCGCGCCTGCCGCAGGGCCGTCTGCCCGTCGAGCAGGGAGTCGATGACACCATTTGGGCCCCGCGTGGTGACCATGAAGTCCCTGATGGCGCGGTTGCCCCGGAACCACTCCGCATCGACCGTCGGCTGGCTCATCCCGAGACGCCGGGCGATCGCGGCCGCAAGCCACAACGACTACGTCGTCGTAGACATGCGAGGCACGTTCGCGGAAGGTAAATCTCTTCGAGAGATGGTTGATGATGTCGGCTTGCTAGGCCTCTACCGGCACACTTACCAACTACTAGAGCGGTGTTGCCCACTCTGAATGGTGGTCTATCGAAATCCACTCGATGGAGCGGTGCCTCCACATCCTCCACATCATCCACCGCGGCCACCTCATCCCGAGCCTCGACCTTTCCTACGGCGGGAACGTCGAACTCGCCAGGTCATGGGTCATTGCGCTCAACGCACTGATCCGAATGAGCCTCCACCTCCTCGGAACCGACGAGCAAGCCGTCGCGAACGCGTTCGACTGGCTCGAGTCGCTTGACGACGAAGGAGCAGGCTAGTCCGATAAATTCCGC
>NZ_JBKJPP010000112.1:0-3481 GCF_046595215.1 Lapillicoccus sp.
TGCGGGGTGACCCCGCAGGCCCAGAACATCGGCACGTCACCGTCGTGGACATCCACGGGATCGCCGAAGTCGGGCCGCGCGAGGTCGGCAATGCCGAGCGACTCGGGCGCGCCCACGTGCACGGGAGCGCCGTGCACCTCGGGCATCCGCGCCGTCACCTGCACCGCAGTGACGACCTGCGCCGCCGGGACCGGGCGCATCGACACCACCAGCGGCCCGGACAGCCGACCGGCGGGCCGGCAGTGGACGTTGGTGCGATACATCGAGACGTTTCGGCCCTGCTCGATGTTGCGGACGGGGACCCCTGCGTCGAGGAGTGCCGACTCGAAGCTGAAGCTGCAGCCGATAAGGAAGCTCACCAGGTCGTCGGCCCAGAGGTCGGTGACGTCGGTGGGCTCGTCCACGAGGACGCCGTCGCGCCATACGCGGTAGCGCGGCAGGTCGGTGCGCAGGTCGGACCCCGGGGCGAGGACCGTGGAGACCGACCCCGGCTCGGTCACGTCGAGCAGCGGCACCGGCTGCGGGTTGCGCTGCCCGAAGAGCAGCATGTCGAAGGCCCATTCCTTCGGCAGAACCACGAGGTTGGCCTGTGTGTAGCCGGGCGCCCACCCGGACGTGGGCTGCGCGAGCCCACGGCGGTACCGGCTGCGGGCCTGGGCGGGAGAGGCGGAGACCTCCTCAGCGAAGCTGCCGTGGTCGGTCGCGGTGCCGGTGCTCATGCCGCGTCCCCCCGTCGGGCGTCGAGCAGCTCGGCCAGGGAGTCCTGCAGGTACTGCTCGAGCTGGGAGGCGGCCTGCTCGAACGCCCCCGCCGCCAAGAGGTCGAGCAGCGCGCGGTTGCGGGCGACGTACTTCTCGTGGAGGCGCTGCGCACTCGCCACCGCGTGGAACGCCAGACGCATCTCGGCCAGCAGCCTCTCGGTGACCTGGTCGGTCCGCGGGCTGCGGGCCAACGCCACAAGGTCGCGGTGGAACTGCATGTTGGCCGTGCCGACCGCGACCCAGTCGCCCCTGCCGGATGCCGACTCCCCGGCCGCGACGTCGTCGCCGAGCCGCGTCAGGCCCGCATGGTCGATGTCGGACAGCGACCGTACGGCGTCGCACTCGATGGTGCGCCGGAGCCGGTACAGGTCGTGCAGGTCGGCCTCGTCGAGCTCGCGCACGAACACCCCCCGGTGCAGCTCGTGCACCAGGAGCCCCTCGTGCGCAAGCATGCGAAAGGCCTCGCGCAGCGTGTTGCGCGACACCCGCAAGACCAGGATCAGCTGCTCCTCGGACAGGCGCATGCAAGGCGCCAGGTCTCCCTCAGTGATCCGCCGCCGGAGCACGCCGGCGACCCGTTCGGCGGTGCTGATGCGCTCGAGCAGGCCGACGTCACGGGCGACCGACTGCAGCCACGACGGCGGCTCGGCTCGGCTCTGAACAGGGGGAGAGGAAGGGAGCGACATGGCTTCATGATCTCCCGAGACGAGCCTGAGGACAACAGATCGTTGCACGAAACCCTTGTGGGATTGTTGAACGATCGATAGCGTGACGTGATTCCCGGCACCCCGTGGCGCCTCGTCCCCTCAACGCTCGGAGCCCGTATGGCGCACATCTCCCCTGACCGTTCCCCGTCACCCGGAGAGGCCGTTCCTCCCCCCGGCGGCACCGGCCGGGCGCCGGTGCCCGACACGTCCCTCAGTGGGCGCGACAAGTTCCTCGGCGCCATGTTCCTTATGGCGACCTCCGCCATCGGCCCGGGGTTCATCACCCAGACCGTGACGTTCACCGACCAGATGAAGGCCTCCTTCGCGTTCGCGATCGCCGTGTCCATCCTCTTCGACATCGCCATCCAGCTGAACGTCTGGCGGGTGATCGGGGTCTCCGGACGCCGCGCGCAGGACCTCGCCAACAGCGTGCTGCCCGGTGCGGGCTACGCGCTGTCCGCCCTCGACGTGCTGGGGGGCCTGGTCTTCAACATCGGCAACATCGCCGGCACGTCGCTCGGTCTCAACGCCATCTTCGGTCTCGACGTGCGAGTCGGGGCCGCCCTCTCGGCCGCTGTCGCCATCGCGATCTTCCTCGTCCGCCGGGCCGGGGTCGCCATGGACCGGATCGTCGTCCTGCTCGGAGTGGTCATGATCGCGTTGACGACGTTCGTCGCGATCAAGACCCAGCCCCCGCTCGGTGAGGCCCTGCGCCAGACGGTCTCCCCCGACACCGCGAGCTTCCTCGTGATTACCACGCTGATCGGCGGCACGGTCGGCGGCTACATCGTGTATGCCGGCGCACACCGCTTGGTGGACAACGGCATTCAGGGTGAGCACTACGTCCCGCAGATCACCCGCAGCTCGGTCATGGGGGTCGCGATCACCGGCGTGATGCGGGTGGTGCTATTCCTCGCGATCCTCGGCGTCGTCGCCGGTGGCGCGAAGCTCGACGCGCTCAACCCGGCGGCCGACGCCTTCCAGCACGCGCTCGGCACGACCGGCAAGGTCGTGTTCGGCGTCATCATGTGGTCCGCAGCAGTCACCTCCGTGATCGGGGCGTCGTACACCTCGACGTCGTTCCTCAAGGTCATGGGCCCGTGGGTGACCCGCTGGGAGCGCTGGGTGGTCTGCGGCTTCATCGTCGTATCCACGTCGGTCTTCCTCGTCGCCGAGACCACTCCGGTCAAGCTGCTCGTCTTCGCAGGTGCCTTCAACGGCCTCATCCTGCCCTTCGGCCTCGGCATCCTGCTTTGGATCGCGGCCCGTCGGCGCGACCTCATGGGCGGCTATCGGTACCCTACTTGGCTGATCGCCATCGGAACCGTGGCCTGGGTGGTGACGATCTACCTCGGCTACAACTCGCTGACCGGCATCAAGGCGCTGTTCGCATGACGGTGGCGAGCCCCTCGGTCGACCTCAACAGCGACCTCGGGGAGGGGTTCGGCCACTGGGCGCTCGGCGACGACGCCGCGCTGCTGGGCATCGTCACCAGCGCCAACGTCGCGTGCGGGTTCCACGCGGGCGACGCGTCGATCATGCGGGTCGTCTGCCGCCAGGCAGCCGAACACGGCGTCGCGATCGGCGCCCAGGTCGGCTACCGCGACCTGCCCGGGTTCGGGCGGCGGTTCATCGACATCGAGCCCGAAGCCCTGACCCAGGACGTGATCTACCCGGTGGGCGCCCTCGAGGCGTTCGCCCGGATCGCCGGGTCGCGGGTCGGCTACGTCAAGCCGCACGGCGCCCTCTACAACGCGATCGTGCACCACGAGGAGCAGGCGGCCGCCGTTGTCGACGCGGTCGTTGCCCTCGACCCGACGCTGCCCGTGCTCGGGCTCCCCGGGTCGGCCTGGCTGCGCCGAGCCGAGGAGGCGGGCCTGACGGCGGTAAGCGAGGCCTTCGCCGACCGTGCCTACACCCCCGACGGCACCCTGGTCTCGCGGCGGCTGCCAGGAGCAGTGCTCACCGATGCCGACGAGATCGCCCGTCGCTGTGTCGCGATCGCCACCGGCG
>NZ_JBKJPP010000219.1:0-100438 GCF_046595215.1 Lapillicoccus sp.
CAAGTACGACATCAAGGGCGGCTGGGCGGCGCTGTTCGCAGCCAACAAGGGCTCCGTGAGCAACGCCAACCTGATCTTCGTCGGCCAGCAGCTCCAGCTGCCTGGCTGAGGATCGAAGCACGACTCCTCGAGTCGAGCGTGACGAACGGCCCCGTGGGAAGACCACGGGGCCGTTCGTGTCTCGTGTGGTCGGCGGCGCGGCATACCTCTGGCGCTCGGCCCGAAAGGCAGAGCTCTGGTATGCCGGGTGCCCATGTGCGTGCGGCCGCTTTCGTCCCGCGCGCTCTGCCTGTCTGGCGGGCCGGAGAGCGCCTGTCTCCGGGTCTGGTGGCCGCCGCGGGGTTTGCTGGGCGCGGGGTTTGGAGGCGACCCTCGTCTGACGGGTACGCTTTCGCCCGTCCTCGCCGCGGCTGCTGCGAGATGCCGGCGTGGCGCAATTGGCAGCGCACTTGTCTTGTAAACAAGGGGTTGCGGGTTCGAGTCCCGCCGCCGGCTCAATCTGCCTCTGACACTCGTTCAAGTCTCTGGCGTGCGCAAACGTCGGCGGAGGACGAACCAGATGCGGGTCAATCATGGCTCTCAACCTCCATCTCGACCGCCACATCAGTGGTCTGCGGTAGGGAGGCGGTAGGAACTGCTGGCCGCCCGCCACGGAGCGCGCCGGCGATCTGCTCCGCAGCGGTGCGTCCGACTTTGCGGTTGAGGTGGGTGTAGAGGTCGGCTGTGATGGCCAACTGCGAGCCCCAGGCGCTCGGAGACGACTTTGAGGTCGACTCCGGCCGCTACCAGATGGGGGACGTAGGCCCGGCGCAGACAGTGCAGCGTCAGCGCCGGGTGAAGCCGGGCCTGCTCACGCAGCCAGGAGGCGCTTGTCCAGGTGCTTTGACGAGACCCGGTTGACCCGTTCGCTGACCCACAGCGCGGGGTGGTCCCCGACGTCCATGATCGGGCGGGCGACTGGGCGAACTCGGTGAGCCGGCGTATCCACCGGATCGGTGAGGCGATCGTCGAGGCTCCGAGCAGGCGCGACTTCTGCTGGGTCGACCACCCCTTCAGCATCGCCTCGAACACCGCCGTCTCCGAGTCGAGATGCACGACTCCGTCGACAAAGGACGAGCGTTGAGCGACGCACTCGATGAGTACAAGGGAGGGTCTTGGCGTCAGCGGTCGTGAACACGGGTCATGGTCATCTTCCACGACATCTTGGGTAACGGCGTGTTGACCAGCTCCGAGCCGTTTCGACCATCCTCGTTAAGCCCTCGCCGGGGGGCTTGCGTCAAGGCCGCCGATGGGGTCAGGCTGCAACACCAACTCCCCCTGCCGACCGGGTCTCTGGATCGGGCAGGCTCACTCAACGGAATGCGAAGCACCCGAACACATGGTCATGATGCTGCGGCCGGCCGAGGCGGCCGAGCCCGACGAGCAGCAGGCCGCAGCGGAATGGCCAACAGCATTCACGTCGCGCCGGGCGTCATCGTCGAGGTCGTGCGCAGCCGAGGCGACGTGGAGGTTGCCACGGCTGTGCAGCTCCTGACGTAGCGCCGCGCCTGGAGGAGCCCGCCGCCAGGCGCTGGCGAGCGGCGCCCACGGACGACCCCGCTCGCTACCGCCCGACGAGGTGGAAGGCGTCCAGGCGTGGAGCGAGCTCCTTGGGCAGGTTGCGACCTCGTTTCCTCATCGCCACCGGACGACGACCTGGATCGTGAGCGACGGCGACCAGGTCTTCATCCGGTCCATGAACGCACCGCCGCGTGGTTCCGTGGCGGTATCGCCACCCGGCACCGGACAGGTCATCGCCGCCGGCACGGCGTCGACCACCTCGGCGCCATCGGTGCAGACGCAACCCTGGGGTGCGTCGGAACGGACACTCCGTGACCCAGGCTCTGCGCTCGGCCCCAGCCGGAGGATGGTCGGCTGGGTCGGCGTCCCCCACGTCACCGAGCTGACCC
Source organism: Lapillicoccus sp. (assembly GCF_046595215.1). Taxonomy (NCBI): domain Bacteria; kingdom Bacillati; phylum Actinomycetota; class Actinomycetes; order Micrococcales; family Intrasporangiaceae; genus Lapillicoccus; species Lapillicoccus sp. Next base: position 1,950 of record NZ_JBKJPP010000219.1, read on the forward strand.
AGGAGCACATGTTTTGGATGAATGTCGGGCTTCGCGGCGGCCCCGCCCCGGTCCGCGCCTACCTGCCCGACATGCTCGGGCGCGTCTGGGACGGGCGCATCAACCGGCAAGGTCTTCGACCTCACCCTTCCCCTCGAACACGTCGCCGACGCGTATGCCGCCAAGGACGAACGCCGCGCCACCAAGGTCCTGCTGCGTCCTGGACCGCACCGATTCCTCCTCGCAGGGATAAGTCGGCGCCTCGCACCCACCGAATCCGAACCCACCCCTATGCCGTGAAGAGCGCACGTTGTCCCCCGGTCGGTGATCCCTGGCGGTCGTACTACTGCAGCGGGGCTTTGGGCAGGACAAGCAGGCCGAACTCACGCTCGGCCTGGGCGATGAGGTCCTCCGGGATCGGGCTCGGCTTGTCGGCGCTGAGCGCCGGCGCTGCCGAGGAGAACAGCGCCAGCGAGATCAGACGGAAGCCCGGGTCGTGGCGGGCGAAGTAGCGGATGCCGTCGAAGAAGTTCTCGACCAACTCGGCCGCGAGCCGCCCTGAGTCGTCGTAGTCCGGTCCCACCGACACCTCGGGGATCGCCCCGAGTTCACCGAGCAGCTTGCGGTCGGTCAGGTCCGCGATGAGCAGCGGCCGGGAGATCACCACCTCGGTCAGTGCCCTCTCGGCGATCATGGTCTCCGAGATCGGGTTGGTCCGGCCGAACACCTCCACGTAGGCGGTCAGGCGGTCGATCCCGAGGTAGCAGGTGCCGAACCCGCTTCCTGATCCCAGCGGCGGGTCGAACCGGCCGGAGATGCTGCGCGAGAAGTACACGGCGCCGTTGTCGGCACGATGGATTCGGTACAGCACCCGGCCAACCTCGGCGTTGTGCCTCGGGATGCGCCGGGCGATCTCGGCCAGTCGGTCTGGATCGAGCCTTCTCACTGAGCGAGTCGGGATGCGGTGACCCGCGCGCTAAAGATCAGTAGCTCAGCCTTATCGCCGCCGCCCTTGCCGAGGTGCTCGACCGGCGTCAGGTCATGCAGCTCGGGCTGCAGCGTCTGCGCCCAGGAGGCCACGGCGTACGGGTCCAGCGAGCCCATCTCCTCGACCCACGCCGTGAAGGCGGCGGCAACGCTGCGGCGGACGCGGAGCGGCTCGGCGCTGAGGTCGAACTGCCATCTCGGGTAGAAGGTCGTGCCCTTGCCGGGGAGTCCCAGCAGCGTGCCGCTGGCCACCCGCTTGGCCAGGGCCTGTCGGGTGATCCCCAGCATCTGTACCAGTTGGGCGGTGTCGAATCGCTCCCCCGCCACGTCGGCCCAGATCTTGGGCGCGAGCGCGGCGCCGACGACCCGGCCGCCGAGCTGCTCGGCCTGGCTGGGCCAGAGCGAGTCGAGGAGGTGGCTGGGAAGCGCGTCGAGACGTTCGCGGAACCCCCGCGCGAGGGCCTCGCGCATGTCGTCAGCATGGGTAGCGGTCATACCACCAGTGTGCGTCAACCTGTCAATCTCGTCAACTTGTCAACCACCCCGAGAATCGAGCGGCAACTGGAGAGCAACCAGCTGATGCTTCGGACCTGTCGCGGCGCTTCGAGCAGTGTGAGCTTAGAGCTCGCAAATCAACAACACGCGTAGTTCAGGGTTGAAGTGCTGGTCTCACCGCGTAGTTCCACTCGCCGTGGAAGTCGTACCTGGTGAGGTATTAGGTTTCCAGGTCTCGCATTTCTCGGTCGGTGATCTTGATGCCCTTGGGTAGAGGCTTTCGTCGAGTTCGGCGCGGACGGTCAGTCCGGTGCGGGTGGTTGTGCCCGCGATCAGGTTGACGATGACTTCGTGGCTGGTCAGCGGCTGTCCACGCCAGTTCGTCGAGATCTGGCTGAACAGCCGGTGTTCGATCTCGTTCCACTTGGAGGTGCCCGGCGGGAAGTGGGCGACGGCTATCGCCAGCCCGCTTTGGGTTGCCAGTTCGGCCAGTTCACGCTTCCACAGTCGCAGCCGGTATCCGTTGGAGCCTCCGCCGTCGGCGGTGATCAGCAGCCGCTCGGCTTTGGGGTAGGCCGCGGCGCGTCCTAAGGAGACAAGCAGCGCCCCATTGCCGTGAGGCCCGGTTGCGGAAGCCGGCGGCGGTCACCCCACGGGTGCAGTCGCTGCATCGGATTTTCGCTGTCACGGAGTCGCTCCCGTGGTGGTGGATCGCGTCCGATGTCGAGGACTTCACGGTCTCGTTGAAGTGCGGGCCGCGGCTGCTCGCGCCGTCGACGGTCCACCTGACGTTGCGGATGTCCTGCGACTACCTGACCGACGTCCGATATGACTGGGTCGGTGAATGCTCGACCCGGTTCGGCCGAGTGCCGTCGCAGGTGTCACGAGCGGGACCACGGATGGTGGTGCCTTGCGGGACGTGACCTTGTCGAAGGTCGCATACGGTTCGGGCTGCGTCGCAACGAGACCGGCATACCGGACGCCGCGTTCAGCCTTTGTGAGCCTTTGCGTAGGCGGCCTTGATCGCGGCGGGTAGGGTTCCGCGGTCGCTGACGGAGTGTCCGTTGGCGACCGCCCAGGCTCGCACTTCACGTGAGTCGGCAGTGGACTTCGGGCGCCCACGGCCCGACCCGCTCGGCGAGGAGACCGGGGATGTCTTCGGGCGGCGACGTCGTGAGGGCTTGGCTGTCCCAGGGCCGGCTGACTGATCCTGGGCCGCCGCCATGGTCGTGGTCTCGTCGGTGTCGGCGACTTGTGCGAGGTCGACGTTGTAGAGGGCGCCGATCACCCGGATCGCGTCGGCCAGCGGCTCGGTGGAGTCAATGGTGACCTTCAAGGGTTTCTCGCTTCTCGCAGTGTTCGGGCCCGACGGAGGAACCGCAAGGTGATGTCCGGAAGGAAACGGTATCGCGTTGCGCGATGGCAATGAACCATTCCGATCCTGCTTCTGTTCTTCCGGGTTTGGCGAGTGGATCGGTCCTCGCCTTCACGGGACGGAGGGCCGGTGACTGATCGGGTGGCGAGCACGCTGTGTGCTGGCTGGTGTCGCGTCGTCCAATACGTCTGCAACGCAACGCGTTTCAGGAGCCTGCTGACGCCCGCAGGCACGCCCTCATCCGGCATCTCCGGACGTACTCAGGTGTAGTTTTAGGGGCTCCTGTGGAGTTGGCCAGAAGCCTCAATACCGAAAGGATGAGGGGCACCCTCGACGTGCCGCCGGCCAAGGGCCCAGGAGTCACGTCCGACTGTGTCCTTTCGAGGTTCTCAGGCTGGGTGGGTGACGTACGCGGTTCGGATGAGACGGAGTCGGGGGAGGGAGATGGCATTTTCGCTGCTGCGCGGGCGAGGAATTGAGCTGGCGGTCTCCAGGCGGTGCTGGCGAACGCACGGGACGGCCAGGGCGCCGTGGTGTGAGCGTTACGGCCGATATGGATGTGAGCGTGGGCTTGGGCGAGCCGACGTCGACGACGTTGCCCTCCCGATGTCACCCTGTTGGCCACTTGCTTCGACGGCTCGACGTCGTCGGTGGTGAACCGCAGAGATCTGAGCAGTCCGCGAACCCTCGGTGCCGATCGCTACTGGCTGTTGCTTGAGCTCGAGGAACTGCCCGCACGCCGCACGGGTTAAGCCGGTGCTCATCTGTCTGGATGACAGGCATTGGGCGGATGCTGGTACGACGGAGGCATTGCGGTCTCTGCCGATGCGGTTGGCCGGCGCCCCCATCGTGTGGCTCATCGCCTACCGGGCTGGACAGTCGTCCTCCCGCTTCATGCGTGCTGTCCAATAGCGCGAGGAGGCGAAGGAGAAGCGCTTGGTCCTCCGCCGACTGGGCGTTGGTGCGACGGAGCTGTTGATGGGTGATCTGTTGGAGGCTCGAGCCGACGAGGGTTTGCTGCGCATCGTCAACAGTGCGCACGGCATCCCCTTCTTCCTGATCGAGCTGCTCAGGGGGCTGACCGATGAGGGTCTCGTGCGCATGCGGGGGAAGGCGCGTCCGTGGCGGAGAACCGCCTGCCCTCGCGGGGACGCGCCAGTATGCGAGCGGCTGGAGAAACTCAGCACGGACACCAGACAGGCCGCGATCGCCGCCTCAGTACTCGGCCGGAGGTTCCGGCTCGACGACCTGGCCGCCATGCTCGCCACCACGCCCGCTGCACTTCCCGGGCGGCTGGAGGCCTGTGCCCAGCGGAAACGTTCGGTGGGCCCGGGCAACGGCAAGGCCGGTCCGTCGACGTCAGGTGCAGCGGAAGACGTGTCTACCTTCGGTCTGGGAGGCGGACTGCACGTTCAAGATGTCGCGCATGACCGCGAAAATCTCGGCAAGTGGGAGAGGGTTCTGCGAGACGCGCAGGCTGTTGGAGGTGACGGCGACCGGGTGCCACCAGGCACCGTCGACGGAGAGGGTGGGCTCGGGTTCGATGGTGTCAAGGCTGATATGCGTGCCGGCCGCAGCGAAGCCCTCGTGCGCGACGGGCCGCACCAGTCGGTCCTCGACAGGGATGCCGACCTGATCGAGTCTGGTGTGCAGGGCGGGAGCTGAGGCGAGGTCTTCCTCGTGGAGGGTTGCCGCGACCTTGACGCGGAAGCCCAGTGAGCGGGCCTGCTCGATCCCGTCAATGGCCCTGGCGTGCGAGCCGGCCCCGCGTTGGGCGTCGTGCAGGCCAGGGCTGGCCGAGTCGAGGCTCACTTGGAGCACGACCCGGGCGGTGTCCATCGATTCCAGCATCTCCCGCCGGCGACCGCGACCGAAGACCATGGCGTTGGTCAGCACGGTGACCGGAACCCGGGCGGCGGCGTGAGCGACGATCTGGTCCAGTTCGGGGTGCAGGAAGGGTTCCCCGCCGGTCACGAGGAGCTCCTTCCCGCCAAGGGAGGCGAACTCCTCCACCGCGGCGGCGGCGAGGACGGGGGGCATGCTGCGCGGGTCGGCCTTGGGTGAGGATTGTGCGCAGCAGTAGGCGCAGGCCAGGTTGCAGTGGAAGTTGGAGTAGAGCCATAGTCGGGTGCCCAACTCGGCCGGGGTCCCCGTGCTCAGGACGTCGGCGAGCCGGTCCCGGCCGGCTGCCGCGCCCGGGCCGCCGCGACGCACCAGCAGCTGCCACGGTCCGTCTCCTTGGACAGCCACCAGCTCATGACCTGCCAGCCGGGCCCAGACCGGCAGGTCGGCCAGGACCGACTTCTCTCGGGTCCGCAGCAGCAGTACCTGTCCGGCCTCGATGCGGTGCATCGCGCCGGTCAGGCTCAGCAACAGCCCGCTGCCGCAGTCCTGGTCGCCGCCGTCGAGCTCGGCGCTCGGGGTGGGCAGCGTCGGCGTACCCACGTCAGAAGGAGAGGGAGGCTGCGCCGTCAACAAGCAGGCCGACAAGGGTGGCGCCCCCGACGATCGTGGCGCCCTCGATGAGGTGCTCCTCGGTGATGCCGCGCTTCTTGGCGCAGGGGCTGCACACCAGGAACGTGCCTCCCGCGGCCACGAAGGAGGCGACCAGCTCACCCAAGGGGGCAAACCCCTCCTCGTGGAGAGTCTCCGCGACGCCGTCCTTGGCGATCAGTGTGCCCTCCGAGGAAAGGAACACGGTGGTCCGCTGCGCCGAGGCCACGGAGGCGCCGGCGACGACCATCGCGACGCTGGCTCGGTCGACGTCGTCGGAGGAGTGGGTCAAGGAGATGACTAGTCCGTTCATGGGGCGTCCTTCCACAGGAGGTTGTCAGTGCTGGTCAGTGCTGGTCGTGCTGGTCAGGCGGGGAGTCTCGTAGGGCCGAGTGCGGCTGGTGGGTGTCGGCGGCGTCGCCGCAGCGGGCCAGGTGCCACGGACGTCCGGGCTGGGTCTGGCCGGCGGTGTCCGTGAGTCGAATGTCGAAGTGGGAGCGTCCGTCCGGCCCCCGACCAGCGCCCTCATACGAGTGACCAGTCAGATGACACCAGACCGGGATGTCCAACGGGGCTGCCGGGTCGGTCGCGATCAGACGGATCACGGTGCCCGGCGGGCGTCGCCTGATCGCATGGACGAGCTTCAGGAGCAGCTCGCCGCACCCGAGGCTCCCACCGTCCAGAAGGTGGGGCTGCGCGTTGACGCGCTCGTCAACGCCCACAGGCCGCGGGTCAGTCACGAACCGATGCCCCGGTGCGCGGTGCCGTCGCGGCGGGAACTGCACCACCCGCACGCGTGGCGTCCGAGCGCATGGCCTGTCCAAGGACGCCGGCCACGAGCACCAAGGCCAGCAAAAGGCCGGTGCTGCTCCCATTGGCCCCGAGGGGGACGGATCCGAAGCCCCAGCGGGCCACGACCGATAGCGCAGCGAGTCCGGCGACGACGGCTGCCCCGAGTGCCAGCCCAGGGCGTCGGCGGGCGCCCGCCGCGACCAGAGCCGCGCCGAGGGCGAGCATCAGCAGGGCGCCGAAGAGATTGAACTGCCCGAAGGACAATTCCAAGACGGAGATGCCCGGGGTGGTGCCGGCGCTGGCGAACGGGTCATTGAAGGAGCCGGCAGCGGACCAGAGCCCCACCGCGGCTGCCACTGCGCCCCAGCCGAGCAGCTGCCGGGACGCGCGAGCCGGACGCTCCCCGGGCTGGGACAGCAGCGCCGAGTCGACCCCCGGAACCGTCCGCGGTGAGGCGACCAGGACGGCCGCGTGGGCGGCGACCATGAGCACGTAGCTCCACGGCCACTCTCCCGGCGCAGCGAGCACGGACAGGCCAATCGCGAGGGACTGAACCATCCCCACAAGTGCTGCTACACGGGTCAGCGTCCCGGTCAGCAGCAGGCCCGCGAGCAGCGTCTCGACCGCCAACGTGGCCCATCCGAACACCATGAAGTTCGGCAGGACGAGGTGCTCGATGACCCAGCTGTATGGAGGCAGCACCGGATGCGAGACGGCGTCGGTGACGTAGAGGTACAACCCTCCTGCGGTGCCCTGGCCAAAATTAGGGGGGATCTTCCAACCCAGATTCGACAGCCACAGCAGGCCCAGGGTGATCCGAACGGCGGCCATCACCATCGACCCACCCCTCGGGTGGTCGGCGACCAGCCAGGTTCTCAGCGACGTCATGGCCACACGCTGCCCCCGTGCGCACTCGCGTGTCAACCAGTTCACGACACCGTCACCAGGCCGTAAGGCAGACGCCAGTGACCGCGCCACCGCACGCGGTCAAGGAGCCGCGCCGGAAAGGGGGACATCGGTCTCCCCACGGCTGGGAACAGGGGTCTGCCGCGCTGTCGGGGGGCGCAGCACCCGGACACCGTGGGCGACCCGCTGCACAGCGGTGATCGCGACCGCGGCGGTGAGCACCCAGGCGATCGTCGCGGCGTTCGCAGGGAAGAGGCAGAACAGGACGTAGACGATGACGGTCTCGGTCCCATGCGCCAGCCCGCCGACGAACCGGAGCGATCGTTCATCGCGATCGCCGGTGCCGCGACTCTCCAACAGCGCGGACAGCGCAAGAAATGCCGTACCGGAGATGTAGGACGCCGAAAGCAGAGCCACACACGCCAGTCGCGCGTCCGGGACGGCGACCGCGACCGCGACGACGAATCCGGAGTAGATGCTGAAGTCGGCGACGATGTCGAGGAATCCGCCCAGCTCGGTAGCGGCCCGCCGCCGCGTGACGGGTCCGTCAAGGCCGTCCAGCAGCCTGTTGACCAGCCAAAGGAGCAGGGCCGAGGAGCCAGTTCAGGGAGGCGACCGCGACGCAGGCGGCGGCGCCCGCAAGCCAGCCGGCACCCGTCTAGGCCAGCGGTGGAGCGACGGCATCGGCGATCCGTCTCGCGAGCCGTCCAAGGTGGGCGCGAGGACGCGACGTGCGCAGGGGTCAAGCATCCGGTCCGGCTCACATCGATGGTCCGGTGACGACCCGCGCGAGCGGGGTCAGCGGGAGCAGGCGCCGTAGGGCGACGTTCTCGAGCGGGTCCAGGACGGCGTGCTGAACGCAGGCCGGGACGAGTTCACCGGTCTCTGGGTGGGCCATGGCGTAGGAACAGGCCCGCAGCCGATCCTGGGTCTCGGCGATCCGAGGGTCGGTGCTGTGCGCACCCCGTTGCATCGCCGCCCATGCGGGCGCCACGTCGGCGGCGTCCATGAAGGAGTGCATCACAAAAGTTACCGGCCGGATCCGCCTGGTCAGCAGGGGCCGCAGCCCGATGGAGCGGACCCTCCGCGCCACCCAACCGGCGAAGTGACCGACGACAGACGGGTGTCGCGCCACGACCCGGGCCAACTTCGCGGCCAGCACGGGCAGGCGTGTCCCGGAGAAGTCGACGCCCCCGAGATGGTGGAAGAAGGCGTCGCGGACCGCCAGGTCAGCGGGGCTCTCGTCGTCGAGTATCGGGTGGTAGTCCTCGCCGACGTAGAACCCATAGGTGGTCCTGTTGCACCGTTCGTCGCCGACCTGCAGTGCACGGAACGGGAGCCGGGTGCCGGCTCCCCGTTCGATCTCGGCCCACACCTGATCGCTGGTGGTGTCACGGTATCCCTCGTGCCAGCGGCGGTCGTCACCGACAAAGGCGGCCGGTTGGAAGGAGAACAGCCCGAAGCCGTACCCGTGACAGTCGGTGATCACCTGGGCGATCTGGTCGAGGTTGGTTGGGGTGACCGTCATGTTGTGTGCAAGAAAGGACCGGACTCCGTGCTCGCGTCGCAGGCGGGCGAACATGTCGGTGAACTGTCTGCGATGCGGATTGAGAGACAACTCATCAGCCGGGCGAGGTATCCCCCGGCGGCCGAACATCAGCATGTCGAAGTGCCCGGCGAACGAGAGCCGGTCCAGCCTCGGTCGCCCGGAGGCGTCGACGGCCAGCGCCTCCAGGTAGGGGTAGTCGAAGTCGCCGTGCGTCATGCTCATCGGCTTGCGGCCGTGCTCGCGCATGATTCGCAGCGTCGCGGCGTGGTCATCGGGTGGCAGCAGGCTCACCTCGCCGCCGATCAGCTGGGCGTGGGCTGCCGGCCCCCGCCGGCGGCGCAGCAGCGCCATCTGCGCAGTGACCTCGGCCTGGGTGTGGCTGCCATTGACCGCGACCCGGTTGGCGTCGCGTGAGTGGTAGCACGGCATACATGCCAGGTTGCAGCGCGGGAACACCCCATGGGTGCCCTCGCAACCGACCGCGTGCTGGCCCAGCGCCTGTGCCGGGGTGCGAACCGGCATCGGCAGCTCGGCCCAGCGCCGTTGCAGCGCGACCCGGGCCTGCGGGTGGACGGGCCGGGTCTCGAGCTCCAGCCCGCGGAGCCACCGCACCAGCTTCACGCGGCACCGGCCTGGTACGTCGCCAACCAGAGTTTCTCGCCCACGATGATGTGCGCCATCGCTATCGCCGCGCTCATGCATGCCCCGTCCCTCGTCCGCGCTGCCGACGCGCACGCATCGGCAGCCCCGCCGGGTCAACCCTGGCGGACAAACGTCAATCCTTCCCCAGAATCCTTCCCCAGGCTCGAGGCGTCTGCCTGTCCGGGCTCGAGCCGGCATCCCGCCAGATAGCCGAGACTCGCCGCGACGAAGGGGTTCAGGCAGGTCACCGCCACGCGCACCCAGGTCGCTCAGGACGGTCTCCCCTGCTGAGGGTCGCGCCCTGGTTCGCGACGGACAGCACGGTCCCGACGGTGACAGCGACCCGACTCGCTTCCCGCACGGTTGCGCCACGAGCGAACCGGCCCCAGGCCTGCCGGCTGCCACGAACGGCGTCCCAGTCTCCGACGGTGACCGGCCGCTGACGGCGGATCATGTTCAGGTGCGTGTGGCGCACGATGGTCAACGGCCACGCCCGAGGATGGCGTCCGTCGAAGCGGGCCACCGATCGGTGGGCCCGGATCAGGCTCTCCTGCGTCACGTCCTCCGCATCGGGCGTGTTGCCGGTGAGAGACTGCGTCACCCGCAGCATCACCTCGATCTCAGGCTGCACGTAACGACGGAACGCGTTCGCCTGTGCGTCGACATCATGCGAATAACCAGCCACAGTGACGGAACCCTCCGAGGCACTCACGGTGTTCCCCGTCCGACCGACCGGTCCTTCGAGCAGTCACGAGCGCGCAGGACGGGGTGCTGGCCCCGGGGGTAACACCACACAGTGCGCAGGTTCGGCCCCTGAACGGGAACGCGGCGGCCCGCTCACCATTTGCTCTGTCATCGGGGCACGAGATCTCGGCAGCCGACGTCGCCCTGACGGCCCGCCACGGGGATGCCGAGAGCGTCAAGCTGCTCACCCGATCGGCGCAGCTCGTGGGGAGACGCTTGCCCGTCAGGGTCAACGTCGTCGACCCGTCCCAAGGTGGTGCTGGGCGGGGGGTGGCGCAGGCCGGAGACCTCCATCGGCCGTTCGCCAGGCCGTCCTGGCGAGGTCGCTGCCTCTTGCGACCCGATCGTTGCCAGTCGTCACGTCATCGCTGCGGTCCACGGCCGGGCTGATGGGCGCGCGTTCATGGTGACCGATGCGCTGTTCTCAGGGGAGATCCTCGGCGAGTGGCTCAGCTGCGGAAGCCCGCCGACACCCGAAAGCCCACGTGAAGGACGTTTCCGGACCCACCTGGGGTCGCCTGCGGCTACGTGGTGGTCTCGCAGCCGAGTTGGGCGGCGCCGTACCGACCGGGATCTCGACGTGGACATCTCAGTCGGGGCCGTCGCTGAGCGCCCGGTCGCGACGCATGCGCCGCGCGGCCGCGTCGAGCAGCACGATCACCTCTTCGTCGCTCGTCGGCGAGAAGTCGCGATAGTGGTTGCCGACCGCCTGGAAATGCCGTGGCGCCAAGACACAGACCACCTCGTCGGCGCCCACCAGGTCGTGGACGGCTTCGGCCGGGGCCACCGGCACCCCCAGGACCACATGGGCCGCGCCGAGGAGACGGGCCACCTCACACGCCACCCGTGCAGTTGACCCCGTCGCAATGCCGTCGTCAACGATGACCGCGATGCGATCGTTCAGGTCGATGCGCCCACGGCCCCTCCGCAGACGTGCGACGCGCGCCTCCAGCATGGAGCGCTCACGTCTCTCGATCGTGCGCAGCTCATCCTCGGCGACCTGGGCGTGCGCCAGCACCCCGGCGTCGAGCACCCGGACGCCCCCCTCGCCGATGGCCCCCATGGCCAGTTCGGGCTGTGACGGGACCCCCAGCTTGCGCACCACGATGACATCCAGCGGCGCGTCGAGCGCCTCCGCCACTTCGAACGCCACGGGCACCCCGCCTCGTGGCAGGCCCAGGACCACGACATCCTGGCCACGCAGGTGCTCCATCCGCACTGCCAGGCGACGGCCGGCCTCAACCCGGTCAGCAAATACTGCCATCCGCGGCTACCTCCGTCCCGGTATCTGAGGCGCTCGACGCCTGGTCGCGGTCCGAGAGCCCATGGCGCCATGCTCAGCCAGGGCTTGTCTATCGAGCGAGGTAGCCGCCGTCAATGGGGTAGAAGGTCCCCGTGGCGAACGACGCAGCGTCGCTGGCCAGCCACGCCACGAGCTCCGCCACCTCGTGGGGCTCACCGAGGCGCTGGAGTGCGTGCTGGGTGGCGAGGAATGCCAGCGCCGCCTCGTCGAGGTTCTTCGCCAGCAGGGGGGTCCGGATGAAGCCGGGGCCGACGGCGTTGATCCGGATCCCGTCGACAGCGTGCTCCCACGCGGCCGCCTGGGTCAGGCCCACGACACCGTGCTTGGCTGCGGTGTAGGCGCTCGCCGAGGCAAACCCGACGTCACCCAGGACCGAGGCCATGTTGACGATGGAGCCGCCACGGCCGCTCTGCCGCATCGCGCGGATCGCCGCCCGCTGTGTGTAGAAGACTCCGTCCAGGTTGATGCCGATGACGCGGTGCCAGTCATCGTCCGAATAGTCCCCGCTGGACGCGGCCGCCCCGCCGATCCCCGCATTGGCCACCGTGATGTCCACATGACCCAGGGTGTCGACCACGTCCTGCATCGCGCTGTCCACCGCGGCGGAGTCACTCACGTCGACGACCGCGCTGTGCAGCCGGTAGTCATAGTCCTCGAGCTCCTTGAGCACGAGGTCGAGGGCGCCCTGATCGAGGTCCCAGATCGAGATGTCCGCGCCGGAGCGCGCCAAGGTGTGGGCGCACGCACGCCCGATGCCGGAGGCGCCTCCCGTGATGACGGCGACCTTGCCGCCCAGACCGTAGATGTTCATGAGTCCTGTCCTCCTCCATCGTCTGCCGCCCGCGCTGCGGCCTGATCCATGGTCATCCGAGACGACCAGTACCAGTAGGGCCGAAGGGCCCGGCTACATTGACGAGGACAGGTCCGCGAGACACCCACCCCCGCCTGGGCGGGGGTGGGACCGGATGATCCCGACAACCCGGGCGAGCGAGGATGCCGAACACCTTCAGGCAGCGTCAACCCCGGTTGGGTCACGTGTGGGTCCGTGGGTGGCGGTCGGTGGTGGTGCTGCTGGTGGTCGTCGCGCTCGCCCTGTCCGCCGTCGTCGCCTTTCGGGTGCGGCTGGCTCCCACCGTCAAGGTGGTTGCCTTCGGAGACTCCGTCCCATCGGGACGCGCGTGCGGATGCCGAGGCTTTGTGGAGACCTTCGCCGCGATGCGGGCCACGCAGGTCGGAGGCGATGCCGCCACGGTGAACCTCGCCGTCGACGGGGACACCAGCGCAGAGCTCCTGTCGCAGGTCCAGGGACCGGCTGCGCGTGAGGCGGTCGAAGGTGCCGACACCGTGGTGCTGATGATCGGCGCGAATGACGTCCTCGACCCCTTCGCCCGTGACCTCGCAGCGCAGTGCTCCGAAAGAGACTGCTACACGAGCGCTGAGCAGAGCGTGACGGTGAACGTGACCGCCACGATCCGGTGGATCCGTGCGATCCACCGAAGCTGGGTCGCCGTCCTCGTGGTCGGGTACTGGAACATCGCGCAGGACGGCAGCATCGGACGCGCCGCTTACGGCGTGGAGGGAATGGCGAAGGCCGACCGGGCCACGACGGCCGCCAACAGTGCGCTGCTCGCGGCCGCGACCGCGGCAGGCGCCCTGTATGTCCCTACCTTCGCCGCATTCCGTGGCGCGGGTGGCGACCAGGACGCCACCGCGTTGCTGGCCGACGACGGGGATCACCCCAACGCCGCCGGGCACGCACGCATCGCTGAGGCACTCTTCATCGCGGCAACGGCCGGCTGACGGCGGGTGAGGCTCGAGGCCCGATGCCGCCCGAGACGGGGGCGCTGCCGCCGACCCATCGTCGCGTTGTTGTACGCTTCCCCTCGCACCACGGGAGCTCGGACTGACCGGGCTGAGAGGGCGACTAAACGGGTCGCCGACCGAATGAACCTGACCGGGTAATGCCGGCGTAGGGAGTGATCATGGTTGTTGGGCCTCGTCTCATGAAGCGGTCCTCCGCGACCGCGGAGGCGCCGTACACGCTGGGGGAGTCACCTCCACGGGTGCTCGGGTTGCTCGATCAGCTGGGCCTGTGGGGAAATCTGGGAGTCAGTCTGCTCGGCTTCACCGGCGCGATTTTTGTGCTGGTCCCCATAGCGGATCCGGGCATGTCGCTCGGTGCGGCGCTGACCGCGCTGGCCCTCGGGACGGTGCTCGGCGCCCTGGGGGTGGGCGCCGCGTCCGTGCCCGGCGCGCGGACGGGAGCACCGTCAATGGTCCTGCTGCGTGGGCTGTTCGGCACCAGGCCCTCCTACTTTCCGACGATCCTTAACATCGTGCAGCTGGTGGGGTGGACGACGTTCGAGCTGGTCACGATCAGCACCGCGCTGCATCAGCTCGCGCCGACGCTTCCCCGCTGGGTGTACGCGCTGGCGGCGGGCGTCCTCACGACGCTGTTGGCGCTTCGCCCGCTGGGTTGGATCAGGGTGCTGCGCAAGTACGTGACGGTCGCCGTCCTGCTCGCCCTGGTCTACCTGGGCGTTCAGCTGCTGGGCCATCCCCTCCCGGCCCTGGGCGAGGGGAGCTGGGACGGCTTCTGGGTGGCCGTCGACACGGTCATCGGCGTCGCCGTCTCCTGGGTGCCGCTGGCCTCGGACTACTCCCGCCACGCGCGCACGACGCGCTCGGCCTTTCTGGGCTCGTTCGTCGGCTACGGAGTGACGCAGATCGCCTGCTACACGATCGGGCTGCTCGCTCTCGTCACGGTCGCCGGTCGCGACCCGGACAAGATCTTCGGCTCGTTCATCGCCATCCCCTTGGGAGCGTTGGTGTTCGGTGTGCTGACGATCCGCGAGCTCGACCAGTCGTTCGCCGACACCTACTCCACCGCGGTCTCGGTCCAGAATCTCCGGCCGCGCTGGGACCGGCGCGCGCTCGCCGTCGCTGTCGGCCTGCTGGCAACGCTCGGCGCGCTCGCGTTCGACATCGGCGACTACGAGAACTTCCTCCTCCTGATCGGCTCGCTGTTCGTCCCACTGCTGGGCGTCCTCGTGGTCGACTACTTCGTGGTATGCCGCGGCCGCTGGGACCTCAGCGAGCAGGCCCGCGCGCGGTGGTCCAATCTGCTGGCCTGGGCGTTGGGCTTCGTCGCCTACCAGCTGGTCAACCCGGGGTCGGTCTCGTGGTGGACTGCCCTGTGGGCGCCAGTCAACCAGGCAATCGGTTTCACTCCGCCGTCGTGGCTGGGCGCGTCACCCTTCTCCTTCATCGTGGCCGCTGTCGCCGCCGGGGTGCTCAGTCTCCTCACCAGGCGCAACGGTCAGCGCGCTGCCGGGGCCGGCCCGCAGACGTCGCTGCCGGAGCGAAGGGACGTCACTCCATGACTGCCACGATGGCTCCGTCCGTGATCGGCGACGCACTCGAGACGCTGCGCTCACAACCGCCCCTGGTGCAGTGCCTGACGAACATCGTTGTCGCCCAGTGGACAGCGAACGTGCTCCTGGCTGCGGGCGCGGCACCGGCCATGGTCGACAACCCCCACGAGGCAGGCGACTTCGCGCGAGTCGCGGGTGGGGTGCTGATCAATCTCGGCACCCCCTACGACGACACCGCGTCGGCGATGCGGGGTGCCGTCGCCGCCGCCAGCGACGCCGGGACGCCGTGGGTGCTCGACCCTGTCGCCGCAGGCGCCCTGGCGTGGCGCACCGAGCTGGCGCACGAGCTGCTCGGGCTCGGCCGTCCGGCGATCATCCGCGGCAACGCCTCCGAGGTGCTGGCGCTGGCCGGCGGCGCGGGTGGCAAGGGGGTCGACGCGATCGACTCCCCGGAGGCCGCGTCCGAGGTGGCGCGGAGCCTGGCCCGTGAGCGTGGCACCGTCGTCGCCGTCAGCGGTCCCATCGACCACATCACCGACGGGGACCGACTGGTGCGCGTCGGCAACGGCCACCCATGGCTGACCCGGGTGACCGGGGTGGGGTGTGCGCTGGGAGCGTTGATGGCCGGGTTCGCCGCCAGCGTCGAGGACCCCCTGGCAGCAGCAGTAGCAGGCACAGCCATGTTGACGGTCGCCGCAGACATCGCCGCCGCCGGCACTCGGGGGCCCGGGAGCTTCGCGGTGGCGTTGCTGGATGAGCTGTCGCTGTTGACCCCCACGACGCTTGCCGACCGGGTCACCCTCAGCTGATGTCCACCTCGAACCACAGGTGCGATGGGGCCGTCCGGCCTCCCCTGGACCTCTCGCTCTACCTGGTCACCGACACCGCGATGTGCGACCGCGCCGGTGTCCCGGCCACGGTTGCCGCCGCGGTGGCCGCAGGTGTCACCCTCGTCCAGCTGCGCGACCCCGCCGCCTCGGACGGCGAGTTCGTCGCCCTCGGCCGGGCCGTCGGCGCGGCACTGGCGGGCACGGGGGTCCCGCTGATCGTCAACGACAGGGTGCACCTGGTCGCGGCCATCGGAGCGCAGGGGGCCCATGTCGGCCAGCAGGACCTCGACGTCGGGCAGGCGCGAGCCCGACTGGGCGGCTCGGCATACCTTGGCCTGTCGGCACACGACATCGAGCAGGTGACGCGGGCGATCTCTCGCGGCATCGAGACCCTCGACTACCTCGGCGTCGGGCCGGTCTGGGCGACCACGAGCAAGTCCGACGCGGCGGCGCCACGGGGAGTGGAGCACCTGAGGGCGATGACCACGTCCAGCCCTTGGCCATGTGTCGCGATCGGTGGGATCACCCCCGCCAGGGTCGCCGCCCTGCGGTCGAGCGGAGTGGCTGGTGTCGCCGTCATCAGCGCGATCTGCGGACAGCCGGACGTCGCCGCAGCGACCCGTGCCCTGCGCGCGGCGTGGGACGACGCACCGCACTTCGGCGTGGGCGACGGATCCCCGCTCCCACGGGAGGAGAGCCGCTGATGAGTCGACCACCGGTGGCCCTGAGCATCGCGGGCAGCGACCCGTCCGGCGGCGCCGGCATCCAGGCAGACCTGAAGACCTTCAGCGCGCTGGGCGCGTTCGGCACCACCGTGATCACCGCGCTGACCGCACAGAACACCCAAGGTGTGACGGGGATCCACGTGGTACCAACACCGTTCGTCGTCCAACAGCTCGAGACGCTGATCAGCGATGTCCGCGTCGATGCCGTGAAGATCGGCATGCTCGCGACCGCGGAGCTGGCCGAGGCCGTCGGCACGTTCCTGCACGCGCACCCCCAGCGGATCGTGGTGCTCGACCCGGTCATGGTCGCCACCAGCGGTGACCGGCTCCTTGAGGACGACGCCGTCCGGGCCATCCGGGCGCTGCTGCCCCTGAGCTCCGTGGTCACCCCCAACCTTGCCGAGGCAGGCATCCTCCTCGGCAGGGCACCCGCAAAGAGCATCTCCGAGATGCGATCACAGGCCGCAGCGCTGCTTCTCGCGGGCGCTGCCCGGGTCCTGCTCAAGGGGGGCCACCTGCAGGACGGCGACGAGGCCGTCGATGTCTTCGCCGACGGCGACGCGGTGGTGGAACTCCGGGCGTCACGGGTGCGCACCGTCAACACCCACGGGACCGGCTGCACGCTCTCCTCGGCCCTGGCGGCGCTGCGCCCCCAACGGGATTCATGGGTCGAGACGGCCATCGAGGCGAAGGCGTGGCTGACCGGCGCACTCGCTGCAGCCGATGTCCTCCAGGTCGGTCACGGACACGGCCCCGTCCACCACTTCCACCAGATCTGGAGCACGTGAATGACCTTCTGCGACGACGCCTGGGTCGCGACAGCCCCCATCCGTCAAGCCATCGACAGGCTGCCTTTCCTGACCGGCCTCAGGGACGGCACGCTGCCGGGCTCGTCTTTCGGCTACTACATGGCCCAGGACGCCCACTACCTCGTGGAGTTCGGTCGAGTCCTCGCCCTGGCCGCCGGACAGGCCAGCGACCCCAATGAGCTCCTCTTCTGGGTGAAGAGCGCCCACTCGGCGATCCTCGTCGAACGAGCGCTCCACGCCAGCCACGTCGCTGACTTCGACGCCACCACCATGTCCCCGACCTGCACGGCATACACCTCCTTCCTGCTGTCCCTCACCACCGCCGGGTGCTACCCCGCACTTGCCGCGGGAGTCCTGCCCTGTTTCTGGATCTACGAAGACGTCGGCCGCCGCCTCAAGGATCAGGTCACCGACCTCGCGGCCCACCCGTACGGCGACTGGATCGGCACCTACGGTGACCCCGACTTCGCCGCGGCCACCAACGACGCGAAGGCGATCGTCGACCGACTCGCCGCAGAATCCGGCCCGGCCACGACCGAGCGGATGCACCGGGCCTTCACCAGCGCCGCCCGCTACGAATGGATGTTCTGGGACGCGGCCTGGCACCAGGAGCCCTGGCCAGCCTGAGCCGACGCGCTCGTGGCCCGTCGACTGCACTCGGCCAGGGCTTAGCGGGAACTCGGCCAGTGCGCGGCTAGTGCTGGACGTACACCGAGGCACCGAGCTCGACGAACTCTCGTGACGTGCTCTCCATGCCCTTGGCGATGGCGCTGCTGTCTGAGAGGGCCTGCTCGGCCGCATGCCGGCGCACGTCCTGGGTGATCCGCATCGAGCAGAACTTCGGTCCGCACATCGAGCAGAAGTGGGCGGTCTTGGCGGGCTCGGCGGGCAGGGTCTCGTCGTGGAAGGCCCGCGCCGTGTCCGGGTCCAGAGAGAGGTTGAACTGGTCCTCCCAGCGGAACTCGAAGCGGGCCCTGGAGAGGGCGTCGTCCCAGTCGCGGGCCCCGGGGTGCCCCTTGGCGAGGTCGGCGGAGTGAGCGGCCAGCTTGTAGGTGATGACGCCGGTCTTGACGTCGTCGCGGTTGGGGAGGCCGAGGTGCTCCTTGGGGGTGACGTAGCAGAGCATCGCCGTTCCGTGCCAGGCGATGTGGGCCGCACCGATGGCGGAGGTGATGTGGTCGTAGCCGGGCGCGATGTCGGTGGCGAGCGGTCCGAGGGTGTAGAAGGGCGCGCCGTCGCACCACTCCTGCTGGAGGTCGACGTTCTCCTTGACGAGGTTCAGCGGCACGTGACCCGGGCCCTCGACCATCACCTGGACGTCGAACGCCCAGGCCCGCTTGGTCAGCTCCGCCAGGGTCCGCAGCTCCGACAGCTGGGCCTGGTCGTTGGCGTCTGCCGTGCATCCGGGGCGGAGGCCGTCGCCGAGACTGAAGGCGACGTCGTACTGGGCGAAGATCTCGCAGAGCTCGTCGAAGTGCGTGTAGAGGAAGTTCTCCTGGTGGTGGGCGAGGCACCACCCCGCCATGATTGCGCCGCCGCGGCTGACAATGCCGGTGATGCGCGCCGCCGTCATCGGCACGTAGCGCAGGAGGACGCCGGCGTGGATGGTCATGTAGTCCACGCCCTGCTCGCACTGCTCGACGACGGTGTCCCGGAAGATCTCCCAGGTCAGCTCGTGCGCCTCCCCGTCGACCTTCTCCAGCGCCTGGTAGATCGGGACAGACCCGATGGGCACCGGTGAGTTGCGCACGATCCA
This sequence comes from Lapillicoccus sp., assembly GCF_046595215.1. NCBI lineage: Bacteria > Bacillati > Actinomycetota > Actinomycetes > Micrococcales > Intrasporangiaceae > Lapillicoccus > Lapillicoccus sp. The sequence continues at coordinate 20,709 of NZ_JBKJPP010000219.1, forward strand.
CTCGCGGGTGGTGTGGATGTCGTCGCCGGTCGAGAGATCCATCACCGTGTCAGCCCCCCAACGGGTCGCCCAGGTGAGCTTGTCGACCTCGTCGGCGATGGAGCTGGTCACGGCCGAGTTGCCGATGTTGGCGTTCACCTTGACGAGGAATGCGCGGCCGATGACCATCGGCTCGGTCTCGGGGTGGTTGACGTTGGCCGGGATGATCGCCCGGCCCGCGGCGACCTCGGTGCGCACCAGCTCGACGTCGCAGTTCTCGCGCACGGCGACGAATTCCATCTCGGGCGTGATCAGCCCCTGACGGGCGTAGTGCATCTGCGTGACCCGGCGACCGGCGGTGGCGCGCAACGGCTGTCGGCGCGCTCCGCGCCACTCCTGCGACGCCTCGCCGCGACGCACCGCCGAGCGTCCGTCGTCGGCGAGATCGCGCTCGCGGCCGTCGTACTCCTCGACGTCGGCGCGCTCCGCGACCCATACCGCGCGCAGCGGCAGCAGGCCCTCCTCGGGGACACTCCCGGGGCCTGAGGTGTCGTAGATCCGGTGCGGTGGGTTGGCCTCGGGGCCGGCCGGGCCGGGGGAGTCGGCGAGGCGGACCTCGGTGAAGGGGACCCTCACGTCGGGGCGAGTGCCCGGGGCATGGACCTTCGTGCGGGAGCTGGGCTGGGTCATGGTTCTCTCCTGTGGTGGACTGCATTGGGGGGATGGATGGGCCAGGTATGCCGTGCAGCCCGGTGGTGGCATGCCCGGCCGCCGTCGTGAGGGAAGGTCAGGGCGACCGGGGGAGTGGTCCCGTGCGCGTTCCCGGGCTGACTAGGGGGTCGACTGCAGGGCCGACTGCAGGGCCGACACGACCTCTGCCGGCCGTTCGGCGCGCATGACGGCTCCCATCACCGCGACGCCGTAGGCCCCTGCCGCGAGGAACGACCCACAGGTGCGCTGGTCGACGCCACCCAGGGCGAACGTGTGCGGCAGGGGCCCGCTGAACTCCCGGGCGGCGCCCGCGAGCAGGGTCTGCAGCCCGTCGGCACCGAGCGCTGGGCCGTATCCCGGTTTGGACGGCGAGGGGGCGACGGGGGAGACGGTGACGTAGTCCAGTCCGTCCGCCGCCGCCCGGACGACCTCGTCGAGGCTGTGTGCCGACCTCCCGAGCAGGTCCGGCCGCACTGCGGGAAGCCGGCTTGCCGCCCGCAGGTGCAGGCCGCCGGAGGGCGTGCCGGCCGCGCTCCGGGGATCGGGGTCGGCCACGATGCAGACGCCTCCGACGACGTCCATGAGTCGGTCGCACGCGTCGGCGAGCACGGCCCGCTGGGCGCTCGGCAGGTCACGCTCGCGCACCACCACGGCACGGGCTCCGGCCTCGACGGCCGCCCGGATCGTGCCCAGCAGCGTCCCTCCTGCCGGCACGGACCGGCGGTCCGTCAGGACCAGCAACCGCGGCAGGACCGGCGTGGGTCGTGCGCCGGTCACGTGTCGACCAACCCGGTGGTCGGCGACGAGGCGTTCGCCAGGGGGCGCCGGGGGATGCGGCCGGCCAGACGGGCGAGACGGCCGGCCTGCACGGCATACCGCATGGCCTCGGCCATGGCTGCCGGCCGTTCGGCACGGGTGACCGCGCTGGCGACGAGGACGGCGTCGCAGCCGAGCTCCATCGCCAGGGTGGCGTCCGACGCCGTCCCGATGCCGGCGTCGAGGACGACCGGCACGCTGACGGCGTCCCGGAGGAGCTCGATGTTGTGGGGGTTGTGGATCCCGAGGCCGCTGCCGATGGGGGACCCGAGCGGCATGACTGCGGCGCATCCCAGGTCGGCGAGGCGGCGAGCGAGCACAGGGTCGTCGGTGGTGTAGGGCAGCACGGTGAAGCCGTCGGCGACGAGCTGCTCCGCCGCGTCGAGCAGCTCGACCGCGTCAGGCAGCAGGGTTCGGTCGTCGGCGATCACCTCCAGCTTGACCCAGGACGTCTGCAGGGCCTCACGCCCCAGCCGGGCGGTGAGGACCGCCTCCCGTGCGGTGTAGCAGCCGGCGGTGTTGGGCAGCAGTCGGACCCCGCAGGAGTGCAGGACGTCGAGCAGCCCTCCGACTCCGGAGGCCGGGACGCGGCGGATGGCGACCGTCACGAGGGCGGCGCCGGAGGCGCGGACGGCGGACTCGAGCGACGAGAGGCTGCTCGCGCCGCCGGTGCCGAGCAGCAGGCGTGAGCTGACCACCTCGCCGGCCACGACGAGCTGGTCGGCGTCGCCGCTGGCGTTCGTCGGGTCCATCTCAGCCGCCCTGCATCGCGGTGACGAGCTCGACGCGCGCGTCGGGGGTCAGGAGGGTGCTGGCCCACGCGGATCGGGGCACCACCTCGCCGTCCACGGCGATCGCGACACCGCGCTCGGGCAGCGCGAGCGCGGTTGCGAGGGTTCCGACGGTGGCGCCGGCGGCAACGTCGGTGCGCGCGCCGTTGAGGATGATCGTCATGAGGTGACCTCGGCAGGGCTGGGGAAGCGCTGTGGCGACAGCGCCTCGACGGACGGGTCGACGGGCCGGCGGTGCACGAGGTCGACCACGGCGCGGGCCGTGACCGGGGCGAGAAGGATGCCGCCGCGGTAGTGGCCCGTGGCGAGCAGCAGCCCGTCGATGCAGCTGGTCCCGATGAGCGGCATGTTGTCGGGAGTGGTGGGCCGGAAACGCGCGATCGACTCCACCAGCTCCAGCTCGGCGACCTCCGGGACCACAATGATCGCCGCGCGGAGCAGCGCGTGGGTCGCGCCTGCGGTGACCCGGCCGTCCAGGCCCACGTCCTCGCACGTGGCGCCCACGACGATCTCCCCGGACTCTCGGGGGACGAGGTAGACCGGTTCTCCCGCGACGAGAGCGCGGACCGTCCGGGTGAGCAGCCCCGCCCCGCCGGCCAGCCGGATGATCTGTCCCTTCACTGGACGCACCAGGGGGACGGCGTGCCGGGGCAGGCCCGGGATCTCGCCGGAGGCGATCCCGGCCGCCACGACCACCGTGTCGGCGACGTGCCGGGTGCCGACCGTCGTCCGCACGCCGACGGCGCGCCCATCCTGGACCTCCACGGCGACCCGTTGGGGGTGCAGGTGGGCGCCGGCCCGTTCGGCCGCCACAGCGAGGGCCCGCAGCAGGCTACGGTTCTCGACACTGTGGTCACCGGGCACGAGCAGTCCCGACGTGGTCCTCGGGGAGAGCGCCGGCTCGAGGGCGCGGGTCGCTCTGCTGGTGAGGGGCTCCGCGGCGAGCCCGTGACCGGCGAGCAGGGCGGCATGACGTCGCAGTGCCGCTGCGTCCTGCGGGTCGTGCCCCACGAGGAGAGACCCCGCCGGACGGTAGCCGACGTCGATCCCGGAGGCGTGGCCCAGCCTCGCGGCGAAGTCGGGCCACACCCTGGCCGACTCGAGTCCGACGGTGAGCAGGTCGTCCTCGCCGTAGGCCGCCTCGCTCACCGGCGCCAGCATCCCCGCAGCGGCGTGAGACGCCCCTCGGCCGAGCTGGTCGTCGAAAAGGTCCACCTGACAGCCCGATTCAGCAAGCTGCCAGGCCGCGCTCAGGCCGATGACCCCACCGCCGACCACCGCCACGGTGGGGCGGTCGACGTTCCCTGCCGCAGACGTGGACCTGCTGGCGATCGGTGACGAGATCATGGCAACTCCCGGCTCCCTGCGCCGGCATGATCCGGATCAGGTGTGGACGGTCGGGGCTGCCTCAGCCCCCTCTCAGCCCGGTGCGCCGGACTCCCGTGAAGGACGACGCCCACGCTAACGCGGTGCCCCGGGAGGGCGCAAGGCGCAAGGCGCCGCGGACCGGGCGCTCAGCCCACGAGGGAAAGGTCGAGGACCGATACCCCTGCGGCGGCCGCCGACGTCCACCCCCTAGCGTGTGGTCCGTGCCGACTCCGACCTCCTGCCCGCGACGGTGGGCCACCTCCGCGAGGGTGCTCGGTCTCCTCTCCGGGTATGCCGCGGACGCAGCCTTCGGTGACCCGCGCCGCGGGCACCCGGTTGCGGCCTTCGGTCGTGTCGCCCAGTCGGCGGAAGGGCGCCTCTACGCCGACAGCCGGCCACGTGGCGCGGCATACGCGGCGGTGCTGGTCGGCGGCGCCGCAGTGGCCGGTGCCCTGCTGCAGCGAGCTGTCGAGGGTTCGGCGCTGGCTGAGGCAGCGCTCGTCGCCGCCGCGACCTGGACCGTCCTGGGCGGACGAAGCCTGGTCGCCGAGGCCGACGCGATGAGCACGCTCCTCGACTCAGGCGACACCGTGGGCGCCCGCCGGCGGCTCTCTCACCTGTGTTCGCGCGATGCGACCCACCTCGGCCCCGACGAGCTCGCCCGCGCCAGTGTCGAGTCGGTGGCCGAGAACACCTCCGACGCGGTCGTCGCGCCGCTGCTGTGGGGAGCCGCCGCCGGCGTGCCCGGTCTGCTCGCCTACCGCGCCGTGAACACCCTCGACGCCATGGTCGGCTACCGGAGCGCGCGCTACCTCCGGTTCGGCTGGGCCGCGGCGCGGACCGATGATGTCGTGAACTGGGTGCCCGCCCGGGTGGCCGCGGGCCTCGCGGTGGCCGCGGCACCGGTCGTCGGGGGTCGCAGCTCACGCGCCTGGCAGGTGTGGCGACGCGACGCGGCCGCACACCCGAGCCCCAACGCGGGCCCCGTCGAGGCGGCCTTCGCGGGCGGCCTCGGCGTGCGGCTCGGGGGCACCAGCACGTATGCCGGGCACCGCGAGGACCGCGGCGTCATGGACGGTGGGCGTCCGGTGCAGGCAGCCGACCTGGACCGGGCGGCCCGGCTGTCCCGGCTCGTCGGGGTCGGCGCGCTCGCTCTCGCAGCACTGGTGGCCCAGGTGCTGGCGCGCCAGGATGACCGTCGCCGTGGCTAGGGGCCTGCTCGTCGCTGGGACGACGTCGGACGCCGGCAAGAGCCTTGTCACGTCGGGGATCTGCCGCTGGCTCGCCCGGACCGGGGTGTCGGTGGCCCCGTTCAAGGCCCAGAACATGTCCAACAACTCGATGGTCTGCCCCGACGGCGCCGAGATCGGCCGGGCGCAGTGGTTGCAGGCGCAGGCGTGCGGGGTGACGCCCGAGGCGGCCATGAACCCCGTGCTCCTCAAACCGGGTTCGGACCGCCGCTCGCACGTCGTGGTCATGGGTCGACCGCACGGCGAACTGTCGGCCGGGGAGTGGGCGACAGGTCGCAAAGCTCTGTCGGAGAGTGCTTTTGCTGCTTTCGACGATCTTGTGGGCCGGTTCGACGTCGTGGTCGCGGAGGGGGCCGGCAGTCCCGCTGAGATCAACCTGCGCCAGGGCGACTACGTGAACCTCGGCCTGGCCCGGGCCAAGGACCTGCCCGTGGTCGTCGTCGGCGACATCGACCGGGGTGGGGTGCTCGCCGCGATGTACGGCACGCTCGGCCTCCTCGAGCCGGCCGACGCGGCCCACGTCCGCGGCTGGATCATCAACAAGTTCCGCGGCGACCTCGACCTGCTGCGCCCGGGGCTGGCGATGCTCGAGGAGCGCACCGCCCGCCCGGTGCTCGGCGTCCTGCCGTTCCTGAGGGACGTGTGGCTCGACTCCGAGGACGCGTTGGCGCTCGGCGGCTGGCAGGGATCGGTGTCCCCCGCCGGAGCAGGGACAGGGTCCGGGTCGGCGTCGGTCTCGCTGACGGTGGCCGTCGTGCGCTTCCCCCGCATCTCCAACGCCACCGACGTCGACGCCCTGGCGGCCGAGCCGGGCGTCCGCGTCGTGGTGACCGCGGACCCGGACGTCGCCGCGGCGGCCGACCTCCTCGTCCTGCCCGGCAGCCGGGCCACGCTCTCGGACCTGGCGTGGCTGCGGAGCAGGGGGCTCGACGAGGCGATCACGGCGCGCTCCCGCTCCGGCCGGCCGACGCTGGGCATCTGCGGCGGCTATCAGATGCTGGCGTTGGAGCTCGTCGACGAGGACGGCGTGGAGTCGTCCCGGCCCGAGCGCGTTGCCGGCCTGGGTCTGCTTCCCGCGACGGTGGCGTTCCGTGCGGAGAAGCACCTGGGCACCCCGCGCGGCGCGTGGCGCGGCCACGACGTCACGGCATACGAGATCCACCACGGGGTGGCGCAGCCCGCGAGCACGCCGGGCGCCGAGCCGTTCCTCGACGGATGGGCCCTCGGGCCGGTGTGGGGGACGATGTGGCACGGAGCCTTCGAGAACGACGGGTTCCGCAGGGAGTTCCTGCGCGAGGTCGCCTCGAGGGTCGGGTCGCGGTGGCGGCCCGACGCGACCGCCCCGGGCCACCGTCAGCGACGCGAGGAGATGTTGGACCGCCTCGGCGACGCCGTCGAGGAGCACTTCGACACCGCGGCCCTGATGTCCCTCATCGACGGCTCTCGCCCGGCGCCAGCCCCGCAGCCGCCGGCATCAGGCCGTGACGCGGGCCCGGGCCCGGGCGGCGGGCGACGGGTCGTCGTCGTGGGCATCGGAGCGGACGGGTGGTCGGGTCTGGCGACGGCGTCCCGCGCGGCGATCGAACAGGCCGGCGCAGTCATCGGCTCACCCCGCCAGCTGCGGCTCCTCCCGGCCCACGTGAGCGCCGAGCAGGTGAGGTGGCCGTCACCCCTGCGCCCGGCCGTCGCCGCGCTGGTCGCCACCTACCGGGCGTCGGGGCTGGTGGTCCTGGCCAGCGGTGACCCGATGTGGCACGGCATCGGGACGACGCTGGCCGCGGAGGTGGGTGCGTCCGCCTTGACGGTGCTTCCGCACCCGTCGTCGGTCTCGCTCGCGTGCGCGGCCCTGGCCTGGCCCGTCGAGGACACGACGGTGGTCTCCCTCGTCGACGCCCCGCCCGAGCTGGTGCTGGCGGCGTGCCACCAAGGGCAGCGCGTCCTCGTGCTGAGCCGGGATGGCGCCACCCCCGGGGCCGTCGCCGGGCTGCTGTCCGCACACGGCTACGGCGGCTCGCAGATGACGGTGCTGTCCGGCCTGGGCGCGGCCACGACCGGTCGCCGGGACGGCGTCGCGCGGACCTGGGACGCCGGGCCCATGGACCCGCTCAACGTCGTCGCGGTGCGCTGCCGACGCGACGAGGGTGCGCTCGCCGTGGGCCTGACGCCGGGGCTGGCGGACGGGGTCTACGAGCACGACGGGCAGCTCACCAAGCGGGAGGTCCGCTCGATCACCCTCGCGTCGTTGGCGCCCGAGCCGGGCGAGCTGCTCTGGGACGTCGGCGGCGGCTCGGGCAGCGTGGCCATCGAGTGGATGCGGGCTCACCCACGGTGCCGTGCGGTCTCCTTCGAGCGTCGTCGCGATCGTGCGAACCGGATCATCGCCAACGCTGCTCGGCTCGGCGTGCCCGGGCTGCAGGTCTGCGTCGGGGATGCTCCCGGCGTCCTGGTCGGCCAGCCCCGACCCGATGCGGTGTTCATCGGCGGCGGCCTCATGCTCGACGGCGTGGTCGAGGCGTGTTGGACGGCGTTGCGCCCCGGTGGCCGGCTCGTCGCCAACGCGGTGACGATCGAGTCGCAGTCGGCACTGGCCACGTGGCGGGCCAGGCTCGGCGGAGAGCTGACCAGGATCGAGGTGGCCCGCGCGGGTGCCGTCGGCGGTTTCACGGCCTGGCGTCCAGCCATGCCCGTGGTCCAGTGGCGTGCCGTCACACCGGCCGGGCACGACGAGAGGAACGCACGGTGACGGTCCACTTCATCGGCGCGGGGCCGGGAGCCGCAGACCTGATCACGGTCCGGGGGCAGCGGCTGCTGAGCACCTGCCGGGTCTGTCTGTATGCCGGAAGCCTCGTCCCCGCCGAGCTGCTCGACAGCTGCCCGAGCGGCGCCCGCCTCGTCGACACCGCGCAGCTGACCCTGGACGAGATCGTCGCCGAGTGCGTCGCGGCGACCCGGGACGGCCACGACGTGGCCCGGCTGCACTCCGGCGACCTGTCGCTCTACAGCGCCGTGGCCGAGCAGGTCCGACGCCTGCAGGCCGAGGGCATCCCCTACGCGATGGTCCCGGGTGTGCCCGCGTTCGCGGCCGCGGCCGCCGCCCTCGGCCGCGAGCTGACCGTGCCGACGGTCAGCCAGAGCGTCATCCTCACCCGGATGGCCCGCGAGGCCACCGCCATGCCCGAGGGGGAGGACCTCGCGACGCTCGGCGCGAGCCGGGCCCTGATGGTCCTGCACCTGGCGACGCACCTCATCCACGAGGCGGTGGCGGAGCTCGCTCCCGGCTACGGAGCGGACTGCCCGGCAGCCGTCGTGGCCTTCGCGAGCCAGCCCGGGGAGATCGTCCTGCGCGGCACCCTGGGCACGATCGCCGACCAGGTCGTGGCGGCCGGGATCCGACGCACCGCAGTGATCCTCGTCGGTCGAAGCCTTGCGGCAGAACAGTTTCCCGACTCGCACCTCTACTCAGCGACGCGCCGGCGGGACTCCTGATCCCGGTGCGGCGGTCCCCGCTCCCGTCAGCGTTCCCGTCAGCGGCGGCGGGGATCGCTGCGTCCGACGACCAACCCGGCCCGGTCGATGCAGATGGTGTCCACGGTGACGGGCGCCTCCCGCAGCACCTCGAGCGCGGCGTCCCGGGCCCCGACCGCAACGACGTCGCCAAGCGGCAGACCGTGCCGTTGGGCGATCTGCAGCGCACCGAGTCCCGTTGTCGCAGAGGCAATTTGAGCAACCAGATCCGCCGTTGCCCCTGCTCCGCGGGCCAGCTCGGCGAGCAGCCCGAGGTCCACCTGGGAGCGACCGGAGTGCAGGTCGAGGTGCCCCGCGGCGAGCTTCGACATCTTCGCGAACCCGCCGACGATGCTCAGCCGGTCGATGGGGTGACGCCGGAGGTACTTCAAGACGGCGCCGGCGAAGTCGCCCATGTCGAGCAGCGCCTCGGGTGGCAGGTCGTACTGCGCGATGGCGGTCTGCTCGGAGGTCGATCCCGTGCACCCTGCGACGTGAGTGCGTCCGACGGCCCGGGCGACGTCGATCCCCCTGCGGATGCTGTCGATCCACGCCGCGCAGGAGTAGGGCACGACGATGCCGGTCGTGCCGAGGATGGACAGGCCACCAAGGATGCCGAGGCGGGGGTTCCACGTCCTGAGGGCCAGCTCCTCGCCGTTGTCGACACTGATCTCGATGCGCACGTCCCCGCCCCCACCGTGGGCCTCGGCGACGGCTGCCACCTGCTCACGCATCATCCGTCGTGGCACCGGGTTGATGGCCGGCTCGCCGACGTCGAGGGGCAGTCCGGGCAGGGTGACGGTGCCGACCCCGGACCCCGCGTGGAACGTCACCCCCGACCCGGTTGCCCCCGCGCGGACGGTGACCCTGACGAGGGCCCCGTGGGTGACGTCAGGGTCGTCCCCGGCGTCCTTGACCACCCCGGCCGTCGCCCACCCCGCCCCCAGCTCCTCGGCCGCCAGCGCGAACGCCGGGCGCTGACCACCGGGCAGCGTGATGACCACCGGGTCGGGGAAGTCGCCCGTCAGCAGTGCGGTGTATGCGGCGGTGGTCGCGGCGGTGGCGCAGGCGCCGGTCGTCCAGCCGCTGCGCAGGCCCGTCCGTTGCAGCTGGGCGGGTCGGCCGCCCTGGCGCTCAGCCACGGGGCCACCTCGGGGACGATGACGTCATGACGAACTGCCGGGTGCTCGTCCTCGGGGGCACAGGAGAGGCCAGGGAGCTCGCGTCGGTGCTGGCCACGCTGCCCGACGTGAGCGTCGTCTCCTCGCTCGCCGGACGGATCGCCACGCCCCGGCTCCCGGAGGGCGAGGTCCGGGTGGGCGGGTTCGGAGGAGCCGACGGGCTCACGCACTGGTTGCGTGACAACGCTGTTGCGGCTGTCATCGATGCCACCCACCCCTTTGCCGCCCGGATCACCACGAGTGCCGCGCACGCCGCGGCCCACACCCATGTTCCTCTGCTCGTGCTGCGTCGGCCAGCCTGGGTCGTCGACGACGCGGACGACTGGCACGTGGTGGCCGACCTCGGCGGCGCGGCCGTGCTCACGCCCACCCTCGGACAGCGGGCCTTCCTGACGATCGGCCGACAGGAGGTGGCTGCCTTCTCGGCGCTCGAGGACGTGTGGTTCCTCATCCGCGCGATCGAGGCGCCGGGTGAGCCCCTGCCACGGCATCGGCAGGTGCTGTTGGCTCGCGGCCCGTTCACCGTCCAGGGGGAGGTGGAGCTGTTGCGCCACCATCGGATCGATGTGGTGGTGTCGAAGAACAGCGGTGGCCCGGCCACCGTCGCCAAGCTGACGGCAGCACGCCGACTCGGGGTGCCCGTCATCATGGTCGAGCGGCCACCCCTGCCGGCGGGGGTGGCGAGCGCGGGGACGGTCGACGAGGCCGTGTCATGGCTGACGGCTCACTCCGGATAGCGGCGTGGCGTCCACACCACCGTGCTCCCGTCGCCCCGGACCGCGCGAGTGGTCTGCGTGGAACCGATGATGAGCAGGGTCCTCATGTCGACCACGTCGGGGTCGAGGGACGCGAGGTCGACCACGGCAACCGACTCGGTCGGACCCCCGACGTCGCGCGCCACGACGACCGGGGTGTCCGGCTTGCGATGGCCCAGGGCGAGGTCGCGCAGGAGCGACACCTGGTGTCGCCGCTGGCGGGAGGCCGGGTTGTAGACCGCCAGCACGAGGTCCGCCTCAAGGACCGCCTCGACCCGTCGCGCGATGACGGCCCAGGGCTTCAGGCGGTCGGAGAGCGAGATCGTCGCGTAGTCGTGACCCAGCGGTGCGCCGACCCGTGCAGCCGCGGCGTGCGCCGCGGTCAGGCCCGGGAGCACCCGCACCGGCACGGCGGCGTACCGTGCCTCGCAGGCCACCTCGAGCACGGCGCTCGCCATCGCGAACACTCCCGGGTCCCCTGAGGACACGACCGCCACCCGCCGGCCACGCAACGCCAGGTCCAGCGCCAGCTCGGCCCGCTCGGACTCGACCTTGTTGTCGGAGCAGTGGCGCGACTGACCCGCCCGGTGGGGGACACGATCGACATAGGTGGTGTAGCCGACGAGGTCCTCGGCCCGGGCAATCGCCCCGCGGGCCTCCGGCGTGAGCCAGAGGGGCCCCGCCGGGCCGAGCCCGACGACGGTGACCTCGCCCCGACGGACGTCGTGACCCGCGTCCGCGTCGGCCCAGGCCGGCCTTCCCTGACGGCTGGGCAGCACCGCCATGGAGAAGTAGGGCACCGAGTCGACGTCGACGTCGGCCAACGGCGAGACCCGCTGTGCGCCCATCGTGGCCCGCTCGACGTAGTAGGCCTCCTCCAGCCGGCCCACGCGCTCGAGCGCGCCGCGCACGGCAGGGAAGGTCCGACCGAGCTTGAGGACGACGGCGGAGTCGGTGGAGGCCAGTCGCGCGGCGAGCTCCTCCTGCGGCAGGGTCCCGGGCAGGACCGTCAGCACCTCGTCCGCCTCCGTCAGCGGCAGCCCGAGCGCGGCGGCCGCAGCCGAGATCGAGCTGACACCGGGGACGACCTCGGTCTCGTAGCGATCGGCCAGGCGCTGGTGCATGTGCTGGTAGGAGCTGTAGACCAGCGGGTCGCCCTCGGACAGGACCGCGACGCTGCGACCGGCATCGAGGTGCGCGGCGAGCCGGGCCGCCGCCTCCTCGTAGAAGGTGTCCAGGGCTCCCCGATAGCCGCCTGGATGGTCGGTCGTCCCGGTGGTCAGGGGGTAGACCAGCGCCTCCTCGATGTGGTCCTCGCGCAGGTGGGGAGCGGCGATCGTGCGGGCGATGCTGCGACCGTGCTGGGCGCTGTGGAAGGCCACCACCTCGACCTCACGGATGACCTCGACGGCCCGCAGGGTGAGCAGCCTGGGGTCTCCGGGCCCGAGCCCGACGCCGTAGAGCCGACCGGTCCGGGTGCTGGTCATTCTTCCTCGCTCGCGATCGCGTTGACGGCCGCCGCCGTGATGGCGCTGCCGCCCCGACGGCCACGGACGGTGAGGTGGTCGAGGCCGAGGTCGTTGGCCGCGAGGGCATCCTTGGACTCGACGGCGCCGATGAACCCGACCGGGATGCCGATGATGGCGGCTGGACGGATGCCGCTGTGCGACAGCATCTCCAGCAGGTGGAAGAGGGCCGTTGGCGCGTTGCCGATCGCCACCACCGCGCCGTCGAGACGGTCCCGCCACAGCTCGACGGCGGCGGCGGTGCGGGTGGTGCCCAGCTGGGTTGCGAGCCCCGGCACACGCGGGTCGTCGAGCAGGCAGACCACGTCGTTGTCGGCGGGGAGCCGGCGCCGTGTGACGCCGCTCGCCACCATGCTCACGTCACACAGGACGGGCGCCCCGTCGCGCAGGGCGGTCCGGGCGCGACCGACCAACCCGGGGGAGTGCGCGACGTCGCTGGCCAGGTCCACCTGGCCGCAGGCGTGGATCATCCGGACGACGACCTGGGCGGTCTCGGGGTCGAACGCCCGCAGGTCGGCCTCGGCCCGGATCGTCGCGAACGACCTCCGGTAGATCTCGGCGCCGTCCCTCTCGTAGTCGTACCGCATCAGACGGGCTCAGCTCCCTCGTGGTGGGTGGTGACGACGCTGTCGTCGGGGGCGTGGGTGCGCACGACGTAGCGCCCCTCGCCGGAGGCGACGGCCTCGGCGCGGGCGCCGCCCGGGTGCCCGCACCGGCGCTCACAGCCGGAGACGTGCAGGGGCCGCTGGTGGTGACGCCCCGCCAGGTGCGGCGCGTCGACGTGCACGTCGGAGGTCGCCGAGGCGCACCCCGGTCTGCCGACACAGGCGCTCACCCCGGCCAGCGGCGACGTCCGGTCGGTGAGCAGGCCGGCTCGTCGGAACCGGGCGAGGGCGTCGTGGGCGCTCGCGCCGTCCAGGCCGCCGACCACGACCGTGCGCCACGGCGTGACCCGGATCGGTGCCACCCCCGGTCCCAGGACGGACGCCGAGGCGAGCGCGACGATCTCCTGCCACGTCGTTGCGTCCGCCCGGCCCAGCGGGAGCCCGACGGTGACCGCCCACGTGCCGCGGTGCGGGCCGAGCAGCCCGAACGCCGTTGCGGCAGAGGTGTCCACGGTGACAGAGGTGTCCACGGCGACAGCGGTCGATGCGTCGTCCAACGGCGCGACCCGGTCCGCGGCCGCGCCGAGATCCGCGACCCGCCAGGCGTCAGGGCTGGTCGCCGCCCGCACTCCGAGGAACGATCGGGCCGCCTCCACGAGCAGCCCAGCGGCTCCGGCCGGGGAGGCGGTGCGGGTCGTGGGACGGTCGCCGACCCACAGGCGCAGGTCGCCGGGGGGTTGTCCGACGACGGCCAGGTCGGGACCCAGAGCGAGGACGTCGCCCCTGCCGTCGTCGACGGCGAAGAGGAAGCGACCGGAGAGCCCGGTGAGGTCCGGCGCCGAGCAGACGAGCGCGTCGAGGTCCGCGACGACGGTCTCGATGTCGACGAGTCCGCGACCGTCCAGCCCGGCCCAGGGGGACGCCACGACGTTGCGCACGCGGTCGTGGGCCGGTGACGGCAGCATCCCCACGGCGAACAGGCGGTCGGCCAGCTCCTGGCCGGACCCCCCGTCCAGGCCCCTCAGCTGGACGTTGCCCCGGGAGGTCAGGTGCAGACTGGCGTCACCCAGCTCCGTTGCGGCACCGACGATCACCTCGAGCTGAGGGGGTCGCAGACGTCCACCCGGAACGCGCACCCGGGCCACGTGGCCGTCGGCCGCCGGGTGCAGGCGCAACGTCCCCGGGCACCGGTCGTCGGGGCGACGGCCGTCGGTGGTGGCGGAGGAGGGCAGCATGGCGCGGAGCATACCCACCGTCGATGGCGCGTCGATCCGTCGTCCGCTACGCTCCGGGACGACGCCCGACTGGGTGTCACTCCACCGAAGGTGACACCTGGGGAGGAAGCCGGTTAGAGCCCGGCACGGTCCCGCCACTGTGTCCACGCCCCCCAGCGTGGAAGTCAGGAACTCCCGTCACCTTCACTCAGCCCGGGGCGCGGACACCCCAGGAAGAGAGCACGCGTTGCTGCTCCTGCTGTCGACCTCTGACACCGATCTCATGAGTGCCCGCTCGGCCCGCGGCCCGGTCCCGTGGCGTTACGACAACCCCTCACGGATGCACGCCGGCGACCTGCCCACGCTCCTCGAGGGCGTCGACCTCGTGGTGGTGCGGCTCCTTGGTGGACGGCGGGCCTGGGCAGAGGGTCTCGGGCTGCTCCTGGCCGGCCGGCGACCGGTCGTCGTCCTCACCGGCGAGCAGGCTCCCGACGCCGACCTCATGGCCCTGTCGACGGTGCCGGCAGGGATCGCTGCGCAGGCCCACGCCTACCTCGCCCACGGCGGTCCGGAGAACCTCGCCCGGCTCGCGGCGTTCCTGTCCGACACCGTGCTGCTCACGGGAGTGGGCTTCGAGGCGCCCGCCCCCGCCCCGTCCTGGGGACGGCTGGAACGGCTGGAAGGGCTGGAGCGGGCCGCGGCCGCCGGTCCCGACGGGCCCCGCCCGAGCGTCGCGGTGCTCTACTACCGGGCCCACCACCTGAGCGGCAACACCGCCTTCGTCGACGCCCTCTGCCGACAGATCGAGGTCGCCGGGGGTCGGGCGCTGCCGATCTGGTGCGCTTCCCTGCGCGACACCACGCCCGAGCTGCTCGCCGCGCTGGCCGAGGCCGACTCCATCGTCACCACCGTCCTCGCGGCGGGTGGCACCCGGCCGGCGGACGCCCAGGCCGGGGGCGACGAGAGCGCCTGGGACGCAGGGGCACTGGCCGCCCTGGACCGCCCGATCCTGCAGGCCCTGTGCCTGACGGGGTCGCGGGCGACGTGGGAGGCCGGCAGCGAGGGACTCTCTCCCCTGGATGCCGCGACGCAGGTCGCGGTCCCGGAGTTCGACGGCCGGATCATCACGGTTCCGTTCTCGTTCAAGGAGATCGACGCCGACGGGCTGCCCGCCTACACGCCCGATATCGAGCGGTCTGCCCGCGTCGCGGGCATCGCGGTCGCGCATGGCCGGCTGAGGCACGTCGCCCCGGCGGACCACCGGGTGGCCCTGGTCCTGTCGGCCTATCCCACCAAGCACGCCCGGATCGGCAACGCGGTCGGCCTCGACACCTCGGCGAGTGCCATGGCGCTGCTCGGTCGGATGCGTGACGAGGGGTGGGACGTGGGTCCGGCCGAGGGGCCGGACGCCCTGCCGGGCCTGGCGACGGGCGCCGGTGACGACCTCATCCACGCGCTCATCGAGGCCGGCGGTTACGACGAGAACTGGCTCACCGAGGGGCAGCTCGCGTCCAACCCGGTGCGCATCCCCGCCGCCGACTACCGCCGCTGGTATGCCGCCCTGCCGCGCTCCCTTCGTGAGGACGTCGAACGCCACTGGGGTCCGCCGCCGGGCGAGCTCTACGTCGACCGGAGCCGCAACCCCGAGGGTGACCTCGTCCTCGCGGCGTTGCGCGCGGGCAACGTGCTCGTCCTCGTGCAGCCGCCGCGGGGGTTCGGTGAGAACCCCATCGCCATCTACCACGACCCCGACCTGCCGCCCTCGCACCACTACCTCGCGGCATACCGGTGGATCGGGTCCGCCCGGGCGGACGGGGGGTTCGGCGCCGACGCGGTCATCCACCTGGGCAAGCACGGCAACCTCGAGTGGCTGCCCGGCAAGAACGCCGGGCTCTCCGCCGGCTGCGGCCCGGACGCGGCGCTCGGTAACCTCCCCCTCATCTACCCGTTCCTCGTCAACGACCCCGGCGAGGGGACCCAGGCAAAGCGGCGCGCCCACGCGGTGATCATCGACCACCTCGTGCCGCCGATGGCGCGGGCGGAGAGCTATGGCGACATCGCCCGGCTTGAGCAGCTCCTCGACGAGCACGCGAGCATCGCGGCCCTCGACCCGGCCAAGCTGCCGGCGATCCGCGGGCAGATCTGGACCCTGATGCAGGCCGCCAAGCTGGACCACGACCTCGGCCTGTCCGACCGTCCCGAGGATGAGCGCTTCGACGACATGATCATGCACGTCGACGGGTGGCTGTGCGAGATCAAGGACTCCCAGATCCGCGACGGGCTGCACGTCTTCGGTCAGGCGCCCACCGGTGGACCGCGCGTCGACCTGGTCCTGGCGATCCTGCGGGCCCGGCAGATCTTCGGCGGGAGCGTCAGCGTTCCCGGCCTGCGCGAGGCCCTGGGGCTGGACGAGTCCGAGCACGAGCGGGCCAGCGTCGACCTCGCCGAGGAGCGGGCCAGGGAGCTCGTCGAGGCCCTCGACGCCGGCGACTGGAACGACGCCGCCGTCGACAAGGCCGTCAGCCTCGTCCCGGCGCACCAGGCGGGCGCGGTGCGCGAGGTGCTCGACTTCGCCGTGACCCAGGTGGTGCCGAGGCTCGCGGCGACCCCGCAGGAGCTGGACAACACCATCCGGGCCCTGCGCGGCGGCTTCGTCGAGGCCGGGCCGAGCGGCTCGCCCCTGCGTGGCCTCGTCAGCGTCCTGCCCACCGGACGCAACTTCTACTCCGTCGACCCCAAGGCCATCCCCAGCCAGCTCGCGTGGGTGACCGGCCAGCTCCTCGCCGACTCCCTCCTCGAGCGGCACCGTGCCGAGACGGGGACCTGGCCCAGCTCGGTGGGTCTGTCCCTGTGGGGCACCTCCGCCATGCGCACCGCCGGTGACGACATCGCCGAGGCGCTGGCCCTGCTCGGGGTCCGACCTCTCTGGGACGAGGCGTCACGGCGGGTCACCGGCCTCGAGCCGATCCGCGCCGACGAGCTCGGTCGCCCGCGGGTGGACGTCACGCTGCGCATCTCGGGCTTCTTTCGCGACGCCTTCCCGCACGTGGTGGCCATGCTCGACGACGCCGTGAACCTCGCAGCCGACCTCGACGAGGGCCCGGAGGACAACCATGTCCGAGCCCACGTCCAGGCCGACCTCGCCGAGCACGGCGACCGCCGGCGGGCGACCACCCGGATCTTCGGGTCCCGCCCCGGCACCTATGGCGCCGGGCTGCTCCAGCTCATCGACTCGCGCGACTGGCGCACCGACGCCGACCTGGCCGAGGTCTACACGGTCTGGGGTGGTTACGCCTACGGGCGCGGGCTGGACGGCCAGCCCGCGCGGGAGGAGATGGAGACGGCATACCGGCGGATCGCGGTGGCCGCCAAGAACACCGACACCCGTGAGCACGACATCGCCGACTCCGACGACTACTTCCAGTACCACGGGGGGATGGTCGCGGCGGTGCGGGCGCTGACCGGGACCTCGCCCGCGGCCTACATCGGCGACAGCACCCGTCCCGAGTCGGTCCGCACCCGCAGCCTGCACGAGGAGACCTCCCGGGTGTTCCGCGCCCGCGTGGTCAACCCCCGATGGATGGAGGCGATGCGGAGGCACGGCTACAAGGGCGCGTTCGAGATGGCCGCGACGGTGGACTACCTCTTCGGCTACGACGCGACGACGGGGGTCGTCGACGACTGGATGTATGAGCGGCTCACGCAGGAGTACGTCTTCGACGAGACGAACCGCGAGTTCCTCCAGCAGGCGAACCCCTGGGCCCTGCACGGCATGGTCGAGCGACTCCTCGAGGCGACCTCGCGCGGCCTGTGGGCCGAGCCCGACCCGGACGTGGTCGCGCGACTGCAGCAGGTCTACCTCGACGTCGAGGGCGACCTCGAGGGGGGAGAGCGATGAACCACGACACGGTGAGCTATCCCTTCACGGCGGTCGTCGGCATGGACGACCTGTCCCTGGCTCTGTGCCTCGCCGTCGTCTCGCCGGCCATCGGCGGCGTCCTGGTGCGCGGTGAGAAAGGCACGGCGAAGTCGACGATGGTCCGCGGCCTCGCGTCGGTCCTGCCACCCGTGAGCGTGGTCGAGGGGTGCCGGTTCAGCTGCGACCCGCTCGCACCCGACCCGGGGTGCCCGGATGCGCCGCACCCGAGCGTGACCTCGGGGGCGGGAGCCGCGGTGGATCGGCCGGTGCGCCTCGTCGAGCTCCCCGTCGGCGCGAGCGAGGACCGTCTCGTCGGCTCGCTCCACCTCGACCGGCTGGTCTCCACCGGTCGCGTCGCCTTCGACCCCGGCCTGCTCGCCCGGGCCCACCGCGGGATCCTCTACGTCGACGAGGTCAACCTCCTGCCCGACCACCTCGTCGACACGCTGCTCGACGCCGCCGCCATGGGGCGCGCCCGGATCGAGCGGGAGAGCGTCTCCGTGACGCACGCCGCACGCTTCGTCCTCGTCGGCACGATGAACCCCGAGGAGGGCGACCTGCGCCCCCAGCTGCTCGACCGTTTCGGTCTCACCGTCGAGGTCGCCGCCGACCGCGACCCGGCCGCCCGCGTGCAGGTGGTGCGCCGCCGGCTGGCCTACGAGGCGGACCCCCGGGCCTTCGCGGCCGACTACGCCGACAGCGACGAGGCGCTGGCGCGGCGGCTCAGCGACGCACGGGACGGCGTCGGGTCGGTCGACCTGCCCGACAGCGCCGTGGTCAGCATCGCGTCGTTGTGCGCCGCCTACGACCTCGACGGGCTGCGTGGCGACCTCGTCGTGGCGAGGTGCGCCGTGGCCCATGCGGCCTGGTGCGGGCGGGATGTCGTCTCGAACGACGACATCCGGGTGGCAGCGCGGCTCGCGCTGCCCCACCGCCGCCGCCGCAACCCGTTCGACAGCAGCGACTCCAGTGCCCGCGGCCTCGACGACCTCCTCGACGAGATGGTGCCGGCCACGCCTCCCGAGGGTCCCGAACCGCCGGCCTCCCCGGATCCGGAGGCGGACGGCCCGGTCGGCGGCCCAGCACCCGAGGCTGAGACGTCGTCCGAGGGGGAGCCGGCGTCCGAGGGGGAGCCGGCGTCCGAGGGGGAGCCGGCGTCCGAGGCCGAGACGGTGCCCAAGGGACAGACGCCACCCGAGACGCCCCAGTCGTGCGACGCGCACGACGGGTCCCCGCAGCAGGCTCGGGGGCGCGGGGCCGAGACTCAGGGTGAGCCCACCGGCACACCGTATGCCGCTCACCTCCTGCGCCTCGATCGTGCCGGTCGGGGGGTCGTCGGTCGTCGGTCGGCCGCCATCACGGCCGTTGGTCGCCATGTGCGTCCCGTGGGTCTGGATGACGCCCGGGGACAGGGACTTTCGCTCATGGGCACCGTCCTCGCCGCAGCGACCCGCACCGCAGCAACCCGCACGGCAGCGACCCGCACCGCAGGCTCGCGACCCGGCGGGGACGGACCGGGCGAGCTCGGGCGGATCGCCCTGTCCGCGACGGACCTGCGACGCAGCCTGCGCCACGGAAAGGAGGGCAACCTCGTCGTCTTCGTCGTCGACACGTCAGGGTCGATGGGGGCGGCCCGGCGCGTCCGTGAGGTCAAGACCGCGGTGGTCTCCCTGCTGCTCGACGCCTACCAGCGTCGCGACAAGGTGGCGGTGCTCACCTTCGGCGACCGGTCCGCGCACGTCGTCCTGCCGCCCACCTCGAGCGTCGAGCTCGCCGAACGGCTCCTCACCCGGGTGGCCACCGGCGGCCGCACGCCGCTGGCCGAGGGCATCGCCGCGGCAACCGACCTCGTCCGTCGCGAACGCGCCCGCGACCCTCACCGGCGGGCCCTGGTGCTGCTCATGACGGACGGCCGGGCGAACGCCGGTCCCGACGCGCTCGCCAGGGCCCTCGAGGCCGCGGCGGAGGCGTCGCGCCGCGACGGTGAGTGGGTCGTCGTCGACTGCGAGGACCCCCGGGCGGTCGTGCGACTCGGTCTGGCCCGGACCATGGCCGGCGCACTCGGTGCCCGGTGCCTCGAGCTCGACGACCTTGCGGCCCACACCCTGGTCCGGGCCGTCCGGGCCGTCACGAACGAGCACCCGCAGAGGGGAGTGGCCTGATGCCGCAGGGTCAACCGGAGAGCGTCCCCCGGGACGGGCTCACCACCAGGCAGCGCCGCAACCGGCCACTGCTGATCGTCCACACCGGCGACATGAAGGGCAAGTCCACCGCAGCGTTCGGCCTGGGCCTGCGCGGCTGGAACCAGGGGTGGGACACCGCGGTCTTCCAGTTCGTCAAGTCGGCGAAGTGGAAGGTGGGCGAGGAGAACGCCTTCAAGGCACTGGGGGAGCTGCACTCCGAGAAGGGGATCGGTGGTCCGGTGCAGTGGCACAAAATGGGTGAGGGCTGGAGCTGGGCCCGCAAGCCGGGCAGCGACCAGGACCACGCGGAGGCGGCCCTGCAGGGATGGCACGAGATCAAGCGTCGTCTCGCCGAACAGGCCCACGACCTCTACATCCTCGACGAGTTCACCTACCCCATGGCGTGGGGCTGGGTCGACGTGGACGAGGTCGTCGAGACCCTCCGCGCCCGCCCAGGGCACCAGCACGTCGTCATCACCGGCCGACGGGCCCACCCGGCGCTCATCGAGGTGGCCGACCTCGTCACGGAGATGACGAAGGTCAAGCACCCCATGGACACGGGCGCCAAGGGCCAGCGGGGCATCGAATGGTGACCCTGCCCCGGGTCGTCATCGCGGCCCCGGCCTCCGGCCACGGCAAGACGATGATCGCGACGGGCCTCATGGCGGCGCTGCGCGCAGTGGGGTATGCCGTGTCTCCTCACAAGGTCGGACCCGACTACATCGACCCCGGCTACCACGCCGTCGCGGCGGGCCGGCCCGGGCGCAACCTGGACCCGCACCTGCAGTCCGAGGCACTCGTCGCCCCGCTGCTCGTGCACGGGGCCCTCACCCCCGAGCCTGCGGACGTGGCGGTGATCGAGGGCGTCATGGGCCTGTTCGACGGGGCCATCGGCACCCGCGGACACAGCTCCACCGCCCACGTCGCGCGGCTCGTCGGGGCGCCGGTCGTGCTCGTGGTCGACTGCAGCTCGACCGCCCGCAGCGTCGGGGCGGTCGTCCACGGCTTCGCGCACTTCGACCCCGACGTGCAGGTCGCCGGGGTGATCCTCAACAACGTCGCCTCGGCACGCCACGAGGCCGAGGCACGGGAGGGCGTCGAAAGCACCGGCGTCCCCGTCCTCGGGTGCGTGCCGCGCCGGCCCGACGTCGTCGTCCCGAGTCGACACCTGGGGCTCGTCCCCGCGGCCGAGCGCCGCCAGCAGGCGACGGGCGCGGTCGACGCGCTGGCGACCCTCATCGCCGGGCACGTCGACCTCGAGGCCGTCGTCGCCCTCGCGCGCCGAGCGCCGGACCTCGACGTGGAGCCGTGGTCCCCGACCCGGGCGGTGGGCGGACCCGTGGCCGACGGGCCACGGATTGCCGTGGCAGGCGGCGTCGCCTTCACCTTCGGCTACGCGGAGACCACCGAGCTGCTCACGGCCGCGGGCGCCGAGGTGGTCGGCTTCGACCCGGTCCACGACCGCGAGCTCCCCTCGGGCGTGTCCGGACTCGTCATCGGCGGCGGTTTCCCCGAGGCCCACGCACACGTGTTGTCCCAGAACGCCTCTCTTCGGCGGGCCATCCAGGCCTTCGTGGTCGGGGGCGGGGCGGTCGCGGCCGAGTGCGCCGGGCTGCTCTATCTCGGCACCGCGATCGAGGACGAGCCGATGTGTGGGGTGCTGCCGTTCACCGCGGCCATGGGTTCGCGCCTCACCCTTGGCTACCGCACGGCCGTGGCGCTGTCGGACAGCGTGCTGGCCAGGGTGGGGGAGCGCGTGACCGGGCACGAGTTCCACCGGACGGTGATCACGCCCGACCTGGGGCCCGGCGCCGAGCAGGGCGCCTGGGGGTGGGTCGGGTCGACCGGCGAGACGGTGCGGGAGGGGTTCGTCGATGGCCGCGTCCACGCGTCCTACCTCCACGTGCACTGGGCCGGGCACCCCCGACTGGCCCGTCGCTTCGTCGAGGCCGCCGCGGCCGCCGCGGCCGCCCGGGGGAGCGCGGCGTGAGCAACCAGAGGGAGTGCGGCATGAGGGAGCAGGGAGAGCGACTCGGGCGCGTCGTCGTCGGGGTGGGGGGTCGCAGGGGCGCCGACCCCGAGGAGCTCGTGGCCCTGGTCCGGGCCGAGCTCGGGGTGCACGACCTGATCGCCGAGCGGGTCGACGTGGTCGCCACCCTCGACCGTCGGGCAGGGGAGCCGGGCGTGCGCCTGCTCGCGGCGCGGCTGGGAGCCCGCGTCACGGCATACAGTGCCGTGGCTCTCGCGGCCATGGACGTGCCGAGCCCGAGCGACGTCGTCCGGGGTCACACCGGCACAGCGGGGGTCGCGGAGGCGGCGGTGCTCGCGGCGGGAGCACATTTGTTGTGCCACAAGCGATCCGGAGCCGACTGGACGGTCGCGATCGGCGTCTCGGACACCCGTGGGGAGGCGCGATGAGCGTCGTCGGGCCGGGAGCCGGCACCTGGAGCAGGGCCGAGCGGGTCCGACTCATGGGCATCCTCGGCATGATCGCCGCCCTGCACGTCAGCGGCATCAGCCTCTACCTCGCCTACAGCGACAACCTCGTCGGGGCGGGGGGTGTCGCGGGCGCCGGCGCCCTGGCCTACGTGCTGGGCATGCGCCATGCCTTCGATGCCGACCACATCGCCGCCATCGACGACACGACCAGGGTCATGCTCCTTCGTGGACGACGCCCCGTCGGTGTCGGCTTCTTCTTCGCCATGGGCCACTCGACGGTGGTCGTCGTGCTCGCGCTGCTCGTGGCGGCCGCCGCGGGGAGCCTCTCGGACTCCACCGCCCTGTCGGTGCGATCGGTGGGGGGCACCGTGGCCGTCGTCGTCGCGGTGCTGTTCCTCATGCTCGTCGCCACCCTCAACGCCAAGGTGCTCGCCAACCTCGTCAGGCTGCGGCGCGAGCTGCGGCGCGGCGGGTCGGATGCCGCTGCGGGCGTCGAGGAGGCGCTGCTGTCGCGAGGACTGCTGACCCGCTTCATGGGCGGCCGGCTGCGCGGCCTCATCCGGCACTCGTGGCACATGTATCCCGTCGGCCTGCTCATGGGCCTCGGGCTCGAGACCGCCAGCGAGGTCACACTGCTGGCCCTGTCGGCATCGTCCGCCGCCGGGGGGCGACTGCCGATCCTCGCCGCGCTCAGCCTGCCGCTGCTCTTCGCCGCCGGGATGTCGATGTTCGACACGGCCGACTCGCTCCTGATGACCCGGATCTACTCGTGGAGCTACCGCGACCCCGCCAGAGCCCTGTCCTTCAACATCGCGACCACGGCGATGACCGTGCTTGTCGGCGGGTTCGTCGCCGGCGTCTATCTCGCGGGCCTGCTCGTCGAGCACGCCGGGGTCGAGGTGCTCGCCCCGGTCGCCGCCGTGGGTGAGCACTTCGAGGTGCTCGGCTTCGTGATCGCCGGAGCCTTCGTCCTGACGTGGCTGGGAGCCTACGGCGCGTGGAAGTGGGGTGCCCGTGCCCGTGCCCGCGCCGAGTGAGCCGATGCCGGCCGTCCAGTCGGACCGGGTTCCACCCGACCACGCCCTGCTCGACCACCACGGCGACGTCGAGGTCGCCGACGGGCTGGCGGACTTCGCGGTCAACGTCGCCGAGCCCGAGCCGCCGTCATGGCTGGTCGAGGTGCTCCGGTCGGCGGTGAGCGACCTGGCCCACTACCCCGACCCCGGCCCGGCCCGGTCTGCTCTCGCCACCCTCCACGGAGTGCCCGCCGAGTGCGTCCTCGTCGTGGCCGGCGCCGCCGAGGCCTTCACCCTGGTCGCCCGGCTGCCGTGGCGCCGGCCCCTGGTCGTCCACCCGCAGTTCACCGCACCGGAGGCGGCGCTGCGGGCTTCCGGACACCCGGTGGAGCGGCTCCTCCTCTCGGCCGAGGACGGCTTCCGCCTGGGTGAGCGCGTTGTCGGCGTGCCGCCCGACGTCGATCTCGTCGTGGTCGGCAACCCCACCAACCCGACGTCGCGGCTGCACCGGCCGGACGAGGTGCTGGCGCTGGTCCGTCCGGGGCGAACGGTGCTCGTGGACGAGGCCTTCATGGACGTCGTCGAGGCCCCTGGTGCCCCGCGTCACTCGCTCACCCGCCGCGCGGCCTCGTCGCCCGGTCTGGTCGTCGTGCGGAGCCTCACGAAGACCTTCGCCATCGCCGGGCTCAGGGTGGGCTATGTCGTCGCCGACCCTCCCTTGATCGCGCGGCTGGCCCGGCTCCAACCGCCGTGGTCCGTGGGCAGTCTCGCGACGGTGGCTGCCGTGGCCTGCGCCGGCCCCGAGGGCAGGGCGCACGCGTCCAGCGTGCGTGACGGGCTGCCGGGGCGGTTGGCCCGCCTGGTCCGTGGCCTGGGGGACGTCGGCCTCGAGGTCGTCACACCTCCGCGCGGACCGTTCGTGCTGGCCCGACACGACCATGCCGACGAGACACGGATGCTGATGCGACACAGAGGGTTTGCCGTTCGTCGCGGTGACACGTTCCCGGGCCTCGGCCCCGAGTGGCTGCGCGTTGCCGCGCGCCCACCTGAGATGACGGACCGACTGATCGACGCGCTGCGCGCGACGCTAGGCGCCCCCACCCAGGAGCCACGATGATCTCGCCGCACGCCTTCCCCCAGCCCGCGGTCGAGGCGATCCACGACGTGATCAGGCTCCGGCGCGACATCCGCCAAGGGTTCACCATGGAGGCGATCGACGACGCCGTGCTCACCCGCGTCCTCACCGCCGCGCACCGGGCTCCGAGCGTCGGGTTGAGCCAGCCCTGGGACTTCCTGCTCATCACCGACCTCGAGCAGCGGCGCCGCATCCAGCACCTCGCGGCGTCGCAACGGGACGCGTTCGCCGCGACGTTGCCGAGGCCGCGGGCCCGCGCGTTCGACGGGCTCAAGGTCGAGGCGATCCTCCAGACCCCGCTCAACATCGTCGTCACCTGCGACCCCACCCGCGGTGGGCCGTTCACCCTGGGCCGCCACGCCGACCCGCGGATGGCCCCCTTCTCGACATCCCTCGCCGTCCAGAACCTCTGGCTCGCAGCCCGCGCCGAGGGCCTCGGGGTCGGCTGGGTCAGCTTCTTTGACCCCGACGAGCTGGCCCGCGAGCTGCACCTGCCCGACCACCTCGACGTCGTCGCCTACCTGTGCGTCGGTCACGTCGAGCGATTCCCGCCCGCACCCGAGCTCGCCCTGAGCGGCTGGGCCCGCACCCGCCCCCTGTCATGGGCGGTCCACCACGGCGCGTGGGGCGAGCGCCACCTACCCGGAGGAGATCCCGTGAGCCTGCTGGAGCAGACCATCGAGGCGGTCGAGCCGGCCTCGGTGCCCGACATGGCCGATGCCGAGGAGCGACAGAGCCGACTGACCAAGCCGCGTGGCGCCCTCGGTGTCCTGGAGCGCCTGGGCACCCGGCTCGCGGGCATGTATGCCGCGTGCCCCCCGCCGCTGCCGGAGCCGGTCGCCGTGGCGGTCTTCGCCGCCGACCACGGCGTGCACGCGCAGGGGGTCTCACCGTGGCCGCAGGAGGTGACGGCCCAGATGGTCGGCAACTTCCTCGCGGGGGGCGCCGCGATCAACGCCTTCGCCCGCCAGATCGGTGCGGAGGTCAACGTCGTCGATGTCGGAGTCGCCGCGGACCTGCCGGTGGCCCCCGGGCTGCTGGCCCGCAAGGTGCGCTTCGGCACGGCCGACATGACGCTCGAGGCGGCAATGACACGGTCTGACGTGCGCCAGGCCCTCGAGGCCGGCATCGAGGTGGCGCGCGACCTCGTGGCGCAGGGCAACCGGCTGCTCGTCGCGGGCGACATGGGCATCGCGAACACGACCGCGTCGGCGGCCCTCATCGCGACGTTCACCGGGCGCGGTGTGGCTGAGGTCACCGGCCGGGGCACCGGGATCGACGACGAGACCCTGAGCCACAAGATCTCGGTCATCCGTCGTGCCCTGGACCTGCACCGCCCCTCTGCGTCGGACCCGATCGCGGCCCTGGCAGCCGTCGGTGGTCTCGAGCACGCGGCCATCACGGGGTTCCTCATCGGCGCCGCGGCCCTGCGCACCCCGGTCGTCCTCGACGGGGTCATCGCCTGCTCGTCGGCTCTCGTGGCCGCGGCCCTGGCCCCCGTCGCCGCGGACTACTGGGTCGCCGGACACCGCTCGTCGGAGCCCGGTGCGTCCGTGGCGCTCACGCACCTGGGCCTCGAGCCGCTGATCGACCTCGACCTGCGACTGGGCGAGGGGTCCGGCGCCGCGCTCGCGGTGCCCCTGGTGCAGTCGGCCGCCCGGATCCTGCGCGAGATGGCGACGTTCGACGCAGCCGGGGTGACGGACAAGGGATGACGGAGTCAGGACAGCTCTCCCTGACCGTGCCACTCGGGGGGCGCCGGGTCGTCGTGGTCGGAGGAGGGCCACCGGCCCTGCGACGGGTGTCCCGGCTCCTGCGCGCGGGCGCTCGGGTCGAGATCGTCGCCGGTCAGCTCGAAGCGGCTCTCGAGGACCTCGCCCAACGAGGCGTCGTCACCTGGCTCGCCCGGGACCACCGGCCGGAGGACCTCGAGGGGGCCTGGCTCGTCGTGGCGGCAACAGGCGACCCGCAGGCGGATGCCGCCGTCGCCGGCGCCGCGGACGCGGCGCACGTGTGGAGCATCGGTCCTGCTCATGCAGCCATGAGCGACGACCTGGTCCACCACGGCGACCGGGCTCCTCTCGAGCGGGGGTCCGTCACCCTGGTGGGCGGAGGCCCGGGCGACGAGGGGATGCTGACGCTGAGCGGTCTTCGGGCCCTGCGCTCCGCCGACGTCGTGGTGGTGGACCGGCTCGCCCCGCTCGCGGTGCTCAACGAGCTCGGGGACGACGTCGAGATCATCGACGTGTCGAAGATCCCCCGCGGCCGATCGACGTCCCAGGAGGACATCAACGCGGTGCTCGTCGATCGCGCCCGGGCCGGCCATCGGGTCGTGCGTCTCAAGGGGGGCGACCCGTTCGTCTTCGGCCGGGGACAGGAAGAGGCGCTCGCCTGCGCGATGGCGGGAGTGCCCGTCGAGGTGGTCCCGGGCGTGACCTCGGCGGTCGCGGCCCCCGCCCTGGCCGGCATCCCCGTCACCCACCGCGGCCTGAGCCAGGGCTTCACCGTCGTCTCGGGTCACGTCGTGCCCAGCGACCCACGCAGCTCCCTGGACTGGGCGGCGCTGGCCAGGGGGGGCACCACCCTCGTCCTGCTCATGGCGGTCGACACCCTGGCGGTGATCGCCCAGGCCCTCGTCGAGGCCGGGATGCCCGGCGACACCCCGCTGGCGAGCATCATGGACGCCGGACTTCCCAGTCAGCGCTCGCTCCTGACGAGCGTGGGACACGTCGCCATGCACGGGCGGCCGGCGGGTCTGCACGCGCCGGCGGTCACCGTCGTCGGGGCCGTGGCCGCCTTCGCCGAACAGCCGGCTCGCGACGACTCGTAGGCCTGGAGGGTCAGGAGGCTCAGCGCGAGCGCGCCACGGCATACGTGGTGGTGCGCTGCCGGACCGGGCGCCCGATCCCGGCGGCGATGTCCGTCAGCTCGGCCACGGTCTTGGCCGAGCCGTGCTCGGAGCCGGCCATCCGGCTGATGGTCTCCTCCATGAGGGTGCCTCCCACGTCGTTGGCGCCGCCCCGGAGCATGGCGCGGGTGCCCTCGACGCCGAGCTTGACCCACGAGGTCTGGACGTTGGGGATGCGCCCGTGCAGCAGGATCCTCGCCACGGCGTGGACGGCCCGGTTGTCGCGCAGGGTGGGTCCGGGGCGGGCGATGCCGGCGAGGTAGACCGGGGCGTTGGTGTGCACGAACGGCAGCGGTACGAACTCGGTGAAGCCGCCCGTGCGGTCCTGCAGGGTGGCCAGGGTGCGCAGGTGTCCCACCCAGTGCCGGGGGTGGTCGACGTGGCCGTACATCATCGTCGAGCTGCTGGGGAGGCCGAGCTCGTGCGCAGCCGCGACGACCTCGATCCACTGGGCGGCGGGGAGCTTGCCCTTGGTCAGGACCCAGCGGACCTCGTCGTCCAGGATCTCCGCGGCGGTGCCCGGGATCGATCCGAGCCCGGCCTCCTTGACCTCGGTGAGCCACTCCCGCACGGGGATGCCGGCCTTGGCGGCAGCGGTGGCGATCTCCATGGGAGAGAAGGCATGCACGTGGATGCCGGGGGCGGCGGCCGTCACGGCGCGCACGATGTCCGTGTATGCCGTGCGCCCCAGTGAGGGGTCGATCCCGCCCTGCAGGCAGACCTCGGTGGCGCCCAGGGCCTGGGCCTCTGCGGCGCGCTGGCCGATCTGCTCGAGCGAGAGGGTGTAGGCGTCGGCGTCGGTCCGGCGCTGGGCGAACGCGCAGAAGCGGCAGCCCACGTAACAGATGTTGGTGAAGTTGATGTTGCGGTTGACGACGTAGGTCACGTCGTCGCCGACGGTGTCGCGACGCAGCTCGTCGGCCAGCACCGTCACGGCGTCGAGGCCGGCTCCGTCGGCCGTGATCAGGGCGAGGTAGTCGTCGTCGCTGCAGCCCGCGGGGTCGTCGTGGGCCCGGTGCAGGGCGGCGCGGACGTCGGCGTCCAGCCGGGCGGGCGCGACGGACGCAGCGTCGGCGTCCACCCGGGTGGCGACCTGCTGCCAGTCGCCGTAGACCTCGTCGAAGTCACCCCGCCGGTCGCCGGTGCGGCCCTGCTCGTCGACGCCCCGGTGCAGGTCGACCCGTCCGGAGCCGGCGCCGGTTGCCGCGATGCCGCCGTCGGGCTCCTGCCACGGCATACCGGCCGGGCGCCCGCCCTCGCGGGCCAGTCCCGTGCCGTCCGCCAGGGCCCGGACGTGGCCGTGCAGGCGCGGGTCGATCCACGCCTCGTCCCGCTCCAGCGCCCCGAGGACGAAGCGGGGGTGGGCGGTGAGGCGCTCGCGCAGCCGCAGCCCCGACTGGGCCGTCCACCGGGCCAGGTCCCCGATCTGCGGCCACGGGCGCTCGGGGTTGACGTGGTCCGGCGTCACGGGGGAGACCCCGCCCCAGTCGTCCACCCCCGCCGCCAGGAGCCGGGCGATCTGGTCCGGCTCGGACAGGTTCGGCGGCGCCTGGACCGTGACGCTCGCGCCGAGGAGCAGGCGGGTCACCGCGATCGTTGCGAGGTACTCCTCCTCGTCGACGTCCGGCACCGACCGCATCGCCGTGTCGTCCTTGGCGCGGAAGTTCTGGACGATGCACTCCTGGATCGAGCCGTACTCGCGCGCCACCCTCCGGATCGCCAGGATCGAGTCGAGTCGCTCGGCCGGGGTCTCACCGATGCCGACGAGGATCCCCGTCGTGAACGGCACCCCGACGCGCCCGGCGTCCTCGAGCACCCGCAGGCGCACCGCGGGGTCCTTGTCCGGCGAGCCGTAATGGGCCTGGCCGGGCTCGCTGAAGAGCCGCTGCGAGGTCGTCTCGAGCATCATGCCCATGGACGGGGCGACCGGCTTCAGGCGCTGCAGGTCCGACCACGACATCACCCCGGGGTTGAGGTGCGGCAGCAGCCCTGTCTCCTCCAGGACCCGGATGGCCATGGCCCGCACGTAGGCGAGGGTGTCGTCGTAGCCGTGCGCGTCGAGCCATTCCCGCGCTGCGGGCCAGCGGTCCTCCGGGCGGTCCCCGAGGGTGAACAGCGCCTCCTTGCAGCCCCGCGCCGCACCCTGCCGGGCGATGTCGAGGACCTCGTCGGGGGAGAGGTATGCCGCGGGAAGACGGTGCGGGACCGTCACGAACGTGCAGTAGTGGCACCGGTCCCGGCACAGGCGGGTCAGCGGGATGAAGACCTTGCGCGAGTAGGAGACGGTCCCCGGACGACCGGCCCGCAGCATCGCCGCGTCACGCACCCGGGTGCACGCCTCGAAGATGCTCTCGAGGTCAGCGCCGCGGGCCCCCAGCAGGATCAGCGCCTCCGGCTCGTCGATCGGCTTGCCGGCACGAACGCGGGCCAGGACCCTGCGCATGGACGAGTCGGTCATCCCCGCAACATAGTGGCCCCTGCCGGGGGCGTTCCGTGCGGGTGCAGCGCAGCACGGGCGTGGCCCAGCAGGGTGTCGCGTTGAGCGGTGTCACCGTGACGGCTCTCGGCCAGGCCGGCCAGCCGCACCACGGTGAGCATCGTCCACGCCGTGACGTGGCCCTCATCGATGCCGGCACACGCTCCGTAGCCTTCCAGGAACGCCTCGCCGGCGGCCGCTGTCGCCGCCACCGACCGCGCCCCGGTGGCGCGCTCCTGGACGAGGTGGCCGAGCATGTTGCCGATGTCGAGGCCCCGGGGCGCCATCGCCGCATCATCGAGGTCGATGAAGGCCACCGAGCGATCCGCACCCAGCACCACCTGGCGGGGATGGAAGTCCCGGTGGGCGGGCACGAGTGCGGCACCGCTCAGCCACCGGGTCGAGGACACGAGGGTCTCGACGACGTCAGTGGTGGCCGGGACGGCCCCGCGTCGCAGCTGGGCTACCTCCTGCTCCCACTCCCAGAGGCGGTCGAGCTCGCTACCGCTGTCGTGCAGGCGCCGCAGCACGGCCCCGATCGGCTCGAAATGGGCCGCGTACTCGGCGTCGGGCACGCTTCCGGGCAGGACGCCGTGGCGGTAGGTGACCGCCAGCACGTGCCCTGCGGCATCGCAGCCGAGGACGCTCGGCACGAATGCCGCGGCCCGAGAGCCGGCCAGCGCGCGAAGCCGCCGGACGTTGCCGCGGGCCCGCGGCGAGGCGAAGACCTTGACCACGGCGAGCTCTCGTCCGTGTTCCACCAGGGTCGCGACCCGCCGACCGGGCAGGTAGCGCAACACCTCGACGACGCGCGCCCCCGGCGCCACCTCGTCGATCCCGCCAGCCCACGGGGAGAGCCCGGGATCGGTGGAGACGGGATGGTCAGCCGGCCAGGGCACGGCGGGCTCCCCTCGGCACGTGATCGAGGTCCGCCAGCACCTGTTGGGCGCGGCTGCGCCAGCTGTGCTCGGCCAGCGCGTGCGCCCTAGCCAGCTCGGCGCGCGCCGCCCAGGCGGGCGGGTCTCCCAGGAGGTCCGCAATGCCGGCGGCCAGAGCCGTGGGGTCACCAGGAGCGACGAGACGTCCCCAGCGCCCCCCGTCCAGACACTGCGGGATCTGGCCGATCGAGCTGGCGACGACCGGGATGCCGGCCGCGAGGTACTCGTAGAGCTTGAGGGGGGAGAACGCGAACTCCTGCATGGCCGGGTAGGGGGCGAGTGCCGCCTCGCACGCCGCGAGGACCAGCGGGATGCGGTGGTGCGCCACCTGCCCCAGCCAGTGCACCCGCGCGCCCAGCCCCAGCTCTTGCGCACGCCGTTCGAGCTCGGCCCGCACCGGCCCGTCGCCGGCGACGACGAGATGGACGTCCTCGGGAAGCATCGCCGTCGCGTCGATGGCGCTGTCCAGTCCGTGCCAGGGCCGCAGGGAGCCGGTGAAGCACACGAGACGGGCCGACGCCGGAAGATCCAGCTCGGCCCGTGCGGACGCGCGGGCCGGCCGGTGGCGGAACAGGTCGACGTCGACGCCGTTCGGGACCACGCTCACGGGACCTCCCCGTGTGAGCGGCCGGACCTGGGCAGCGACCTCCTCGCTCACGGCGACGCTCAGATCCGCGCCGGCAAGCACCCCGCGCTCGATGTCATGGGCCTCGTCGACGCCCTCGAGGCCCCGCCACCTGGCCTCCTCACGGGCGAGGAGGGCGTTGACCTCGACGACGTGTCGCGCCGCGCACGTCCCGGCCACCCGCAAACCGGCCGTGCCGAAGAGCGAGAGCCGCTCGTAGACCACGTGGGGCCGCAGCCGCTCGGCAGCCTCGAGCCCACGCTCGGCGACCCGCTCGACGACCTCGCGCTTGCGCTGCTCGCGAAGCTCTCCCTGCGCCCGGCCCGGGTGGGGCACCAGGTGCTGCGGGACGTCCCAGGCTTCCAGCGGACCGGTCGGGTTGGCCGCGACACCGACCACCTCCGTCTCGTGGCCCAGGGCGGCGAAGGCCGAGGTGATCGCCTTGAGGTGCAGGGCGGCACCCTTTCCGTCACCGACGCGAACCCCCGTGTCGGAGCAGAGCACGAGGATCCTCACGAGTGGTGCCCCGCGCCGGTGCTGGTCCCGGCGGCGGCGAAGGCCTCGACGAGAGCGGCGGTGGAGTCCGCCGGCCGGAACTGACGACGGACCAGCGCCCGGCCGGCGTCGCCGAGCCGTGCGGCCAGGGCAGGCTCCACCAGGAGCCGGTCCAGCGCCGCAGCCAGCGCGGTGGTGTCCTCCGGTCCCACGAGGAGTCCGGTCTGGCCGTCGATGACGAGCTCACCGATGCCCACGACATCGGTGGACACGACAGGGACCCCGTGCGACAGCGCCTCGACCAGCACGGTGGGCATCCCGTCCCGGTCGCCGTCCGCGTCGATCCGGCACGGCAGGACGACCGCCCGGGCCGACGCCATCGCCGCATGGACCTCTGAGGTCGTGGCGGGGCCGAGCAGCCGGACCCGGCCGACGAGACCGAGGCGCTCGATCAGCGCGGACAGCTCCTCCCGCAGTGGGCCGTCCCCGATGATGTCGACCCTGAGGTCCGGGTGCTGCCCGACCAGCTGCGCGGCCGCCGTGACGAGCAGGTCGACGCCCTTCTTCGGGACGAGGCGCGCAACGCACAGCAACGTCATGCTGGCCGCAGGGTCGGCGGCGGCGCCGAGCGGGACGCCGTTGGCGATGTGGCGGATCTCGGCGGCGCCTCCGGCCCGCGTCAGGACCCGCTCGAGGTGGCCCACGTTGTGGGACGAGACGGTGACGACGGTGTCGACACCGGCAAGGCGCCGGGCCAGGTGGGGAGCGTTGTCCTGGTGGTAGATGTCCTTGGCATGCGCCGTCACGGAGCAGGTGACGCCGGCGAGACGGGCAGCCATCGTGGCAACCTCGCAGGCGGCGGTGGCGAAGTGGGCGTGGACATGGCCCACGCCCTCGTCGCGGACCCTTGCGGCGACGAGGCCGGCCTGCAGGAAACGCCGCCAGGTGCCGTCGTGGTGGGCACGGACGGCCAGGGCCGCCCACCGCAGCGGGTGCCGGGCAGCGACGCCGGCGTGGGCGCGGAGCACCTGCTGCTGGCGAAGTCTCGGGCGGCGCGACACATAGCGCACGGGGGCGTGCACGGCGGCGAGCTCGGGGTGGGTGGGCCCCTCCTCCGGCGGCAGCAGCGTGTCGACCAGGACCGGCACGCCGGCCGCTTCCAGGCCGAGGACCTCACGCAGGATGAAGGTCTCCGAAAGGCGGGGGAAGCGCTTGAGCACATACAACACGGGTGGAGTGGTGACGGGCACCTCAGCGACGGTTTCGCGCACGAGAAGGTCGGTCACGACAGTCTCCCGTCGAGGGGGAGCAGCCCACGGTCGTTGACCCGCAGGGCTCCCTGGGTGGCGGTGAGCCGGGCGAAGTGACCTCCGCTGCGGAGCAGGTGCTCCGGCGCCCCCTCCTCGATGAGCCGACCGCCTTCCAGGACCGCGATCCGGTCGGCGCGGCGCACGGTCGAGAGCCGGTGGGCGATGATCAGCGTCGTCCTGCCGCTGGGCAGCTGTTCGAGGGCCTGCGAGATCAGGCTCTCCGACTCCACGTCGAGGGCGCTGGTCGGCTCGTCGAGGATGAGGATCGGGGTGTCGCGCAGGATGGCCCGCGCGATGGCGACCCGCTGTCGCTGCCCGCCGGACAGGCTCACGCCGCGCTCTCCGACGGGGGTGTCCAGGCCGAGCGGCAGCCGTTCGGCGAACTCGTCGACGAGGGCAAGGCGTGCGGCCCGGCGCACGGCTTCCTCCGTGGCGTCGGGGCGCCCGCAGGCGATGTTGTCCAGCAGTGACCCGTGCAGCAGGACACAGTCCTGGAGCACGAGGGAGACCTGCGCGCGGACGGTCTCGAGCTCCAGCCCTCGCACGTCCATGCCGTCGAGCAGGACACGTCCCTCCTGCGGGTCCATGAGGCGGGGGACGAGGGCGGCGATCGTGCTCTTGCCGGCGCCGGTGCGCCCGACGAGGGCCAGGGTCTCGCCCGGGTCGATGTGGAGGTCGAGACCGCTGATGACGGGCTCGCGGCCATAGCTGAAGGTGACGTTCTCGAAGTCGATCCGGCCGGCGAGGCTCCCTGCGGCGACGGCGTGCGGCGCATTGCGCACGTCGGGCGTCATCGCCAGGATGTCCAGCACCCGCTCTGCAGCGGCAGTGCCCTTCGAGGTCACCGTGGACAGCTTGGCGAGGGCCTTCAACGGCTTGTACAGGCTGGAGACGTATCCGAGGAACACCAGCAGCACGGCGACGCTCATGTGGCCGTCCAGGACCCGCCAGGAACCGACGGCGAGCACCACCGCCAGCGACGCGGCGCTCGCCACGTCGACCACGGGGCTGAACCGCGCCTGCAGGCGGGTGGCCTCGAGCCCCTGCAGCAGGCTGGTCAGGGCCAGCGACTCCATCCGGTTGCGCATCCGCGGCTCGAGCGAGCACGCCTGCACGAGGGGCATGACCGACAGGCCCTCCGCCGCGGCGGCGGCGACCTGCCCGTCAGCGGTGCGGGCCCGACGGGCCGCCCGTTTGAGCGCGCGGGTGGACCGGAAGATGACCACCGCCATGACGGGGGTCGCGGTGAAGGCCACGAGCGCGAAGGTCGGGTCGAGGATCAGCATCACCGTGCCCATGCCGAGCACGAGCATCGCATTGGGGATCAGGACGGACAGGCTCTGGACGAGCAGGTCCTGCATCCGGTCGACGTCGGAGGTGACCCGGGCGGTGAGGTCGCCGACCCGCTGGCCGGCGTGGAAGGCCAGCGACTGGCGCTGGAGGTGCGCGTAGACCTCGACCCGGACGTCCGCGGCCATCCGGAGCCCGGTCGAGGACAACAGCCGCGTGGACCAGTAGTTGACGATGGCCGCCAGGACGTAGATCAGCAGGAGCGAGCCGACCGCGGCGCCCACCGCCATCGTGGGCGACATGGTCGGCGCTGACCCGGATTTCGTGAGGACACTGCCGACCAGCAGGGAGACCGGCCACGGTTGCGCGAGGTTCACGAGCACCTCGAGGACCGCCAGCAGACCACCGGTGGTGAGGGCTCGGCGGTGCTGGCGCGCGAACGGACGCAGGCAGCGGATGGTGGCGATCATGCGACGGCCGCCAGGGCCCGGGACGTGAGCATCCGGGCGGCGAAGTTGGCCCCGTCCAGGGAGATCCCGGCACGTTCGCATGCCCCGTCGGGCAGGAGCCGGGGCTGGTCCAGCAACCAGGCCACCTCGTCCGGCGAGGCCGACTCGTCAACCACGTCAGCGAGCCCGAGCGACGCCAGCCGACTGGCCCGGATCGCCTGCTCGCGTCGGGGCGAGCGCCGCGGGATCAGCACGGCCCGTACCCCGGCCGAAAGGGCCTCGACCGTGCTGTTGTATCCGCACATCTGCACCACGGCACCGGCCCCGGCGAAGAGCTGCACGGTCGATCCGGTGTCACGGCTCAGCTGCACCCGGGCGGCGAGGTCGGAGTCACCATGCATGCTCTGGTGCGCCCACTCACCGGTGTAGGGCCCGGCGGCGACGATGCCGCTCAGGTGCGGGCGCCGCCGCAACGCCTCCACGCCGAGGCGAAAGACGGTCTCGCCGTCGCCGCCGCCACCGGCACTGATGACGACGAGGTTGTCGGCCCGGACCTGCCGCGCCGGGGCCTCGACGACCCAGCCGCAGTAGGTCGGTCTGATCGCCAGCCCGTACTCGCGTTCGTGATCGCACAGCAGGGGATTGCCGAAGACGAGGACCTCGTCGAAGAGACGGTTGACACCCTCCCAGCCCTGGCCCCCCAGCTCCCGCCGCACGGTGGCGACATCGTCGATGACGTCTCGCAGTCCGAGCAGGATCGTGGCGCCATGGCGTCGCGCGGCGACCAGTCCCGGCCGGAGCTCGCCAGCGGTGCCGTACGGGTGACGGTCGACCACGACGACGTCGGGGCGCAGGTCGGCCACGGTGTTGGCGAAGATGCGCGAGCGTTCGGCGACGGCGGCGCGAAGGCCCAGACCGGGGTTGTCGTACTCACCCTGCGCGTTCTTGAGCAGCGGGGGGACGGCCACGACGGTGAACCGAGGGTCCTGCAGCCAGATCGGCCGCCTGGAGACACCGGTCACGAGGGTGATCTGGGCGTCCGGGTCGCAACGCGCCACCTCGCGGGCGATGAGGACGTTGCGACGGACATGGCCCAGGCCGTACCCGTCGTGCGAGGAGAAGAGGTAGCGGCTCATAATCGAATCTCTCGGCTCATTCGGGGGAACTTCGGATGTCGAGCAGATGAACGGAGCCCATCGTGTCCAACACGTGGGTATGACCAACATCCGACAATGGTCTTAGTACCCGTGTCGTCGACCGGCCCACGATCCCCCACCGCTATATAAGTGAATAATAGGTGACAAACCGACCGCTGCGGTCGTGTTTGACGAGGTTGCGCCGGACGGGGGACGTCGGATGGCAGACCATTGACAAGGTCCCTCACGCGTGAGCTACTATCCGAGCACTCACGGAGGAGCGCGGTGCACATGAGCAGCCCGTTGAAACTGCGGCTGGACGACCAGCTGTGCTTCGCCCTGTATGCCGCGACCAACTCGGTCACGCGCGCCTACCGCCCGCTCCTCGAGGAGATCGGGCTGACCTATCCGCAGTACCTGGTGATGATGGTCCTCTGGGAGGACGACGAGCTCCCCGTGCACGAGATCGCCGCTCGGCTCGCGCTCGCCCCGCACGCGATCAGCCCCCTCCTGCGCCGTCTGGAGGAGGCCACTCTCGTGATCCGGTGCCAGGACACGGCCGACCGTCGCGTCTTCCGCGTGCACCTGACGGCGAGCGGGGTCGAGCTCGAGCAGGCCGCCGCAAGGGCCCAGCTCGCCGTCGTCGACGCGACGCGGCTGTGCCCCCCCGAGCTGCACGGGCTCCGGGACGAGCTCCACCACCTGATCCGGCGGATGGGTGCCGACCTCGACCCGGCGGCCGAGTCGGACGGCGATCCGCGCCCCCTTGATGTCAGACCTGAGACCCCGTCCACCACCTCACAAGGAGAACCGTCATGAGCGACACAGCACACAACCCCTCGCTGTACGAGCGTCTGGGGGGCACCTACGGCATCGCTGGCGCGGTCGACGTCCTCGTCGACCGGTTGTACGACAACGCGTCGGCCAACCAGAACGCCAACGTCCAGGCCTTTCACCTGGAGAAGGGCCATGCGGGTTTCAAGTACCTGGTCACCGCATGGTCCATTGAGCAGACCGGGGGGCCCAAGTGCTACCCGGGTCGGGACATGCGGGAGTCTCACGCGCACCTCAACGTGAGCGAGTTCGAGTTCGACATCGTCTCCGGCGAGATCGCCGCCACGCTCTACCATGTGGGCGTCCCGCCGCAGGAGCACCGGGAGTTCATGGACATCATCGAGAGCTACCGCTCGATGGTGGTCGGTCCCCCCGGAAACAAGGAAGAGACCGAGCAGAAGGAAGCGACCGACCAGAAGCAGCCGGTGTCCGTCTGACGTCGTAGGGCGCCAAGCCCGACCGCACCGCTCGCCGCCCTGTTGCCCACGCGACAGGGCGGCGAGCGCGTCCAGGGCCGGGTGGCGGGACCGATGTATCACGGTGTGGGGCTGGTCCGTCCTCATAGACGTCCCGACAGACGTCCACCCGAGGAGCCCCCCGTGAGCGCCATCACGTCGACAAGCGGTCCCGCTGCGGTCGCCCGTGCCCGCGCAGTGGGCCGGTGACCACATGGACCCGCAGGAGGACGTGGACCCGCCGGAGTACGAGACCCCGTCGGTGCGCAAGTCGTCGCGCACGGGCGTGATCGTGTGTCTCGTCCTCGGCCTGGCCGCCCTGGGTCTCGAGACCTTCGCGGTCCGGGCCTCCGGGGCGCCGCCCGCCCCGGCTCCCGCCGCCTGCGTCGCCGAGGGGCCGGGGCTGCGCGTGGCTGCCGCCCCGGCGATCGCGGCGGCAGTCGCCGAGGTCGCCCAGCAGACCCTGGCGTTGCCCGGACAGGAGTGCTTCCGGGTCAGCGTCGAGTCAGTGGCCCCCGACGTCGAGCTCGCGGCCCTGGCAGCAGGTGGCGTGGTGCCCGACGTCTGGGTCCCCGACTCCTCACTCTGGCTCGACCGGGCGGGGGTCGTGCGGCTCGCCGCCGTGACGAAGGCGCCCTCCGTCGCGAGCAGCCCGCTGGTCCTCGCCATCTCGGGCGATGTCGCAAAGGGCCTGCCTCACGGCGGGACCCGGCTCCAGGTCCAGGACATCGTGCCGACCTCCCGGTTGGTCAGGCCCGTCAGCCTCACCCTTCCCACGGAGCGGCTGTCACCCGCCCGGGTGGGCGGCATACTCGCGCTGACGTCATCAGCGGGTGGCGCCGACGCGCAGGCGGCGCTCACCGACCTGGTCCGCGGTGCCCGGGCCGGCAGCGCCACGGGGGCCGACCCCCTCGCCGCCCTCGCCTCCGCCGACCCGCTGGCCGTGCCGGTGTCCGAGCGTGACGTGTGGGCCGCGAACAACGCCGGCCACCTCTCGGGGCTCGTGGCGATCTACGCGGGCGGCGTCACCTTCGACTTCCCGTATGCCGTGCTGGCCGGCGATGCGGTGGCCGTCCAGCGGGCGGGGCGCGTGTTCGACCTGCTCTCGGGCGAAGGGGGTCAGCAGACCATCAGGGCCACCGGCCTGCGGGACGCCGCCGGAGTCGCCGGAACCGCCCTGGCCAGCGACCCGCGCGTGGACGGGGCGCACGTGGTCAGACCGGCGCCCTTGGCTGCGGCATCGCTCGACCAGGCCGACGCTGCCCTGAAGAAGGCCCCGCTCGACGCGAGGCTGCTGGCCGTCGTCGACGTCTCGGGCTCCATGGGATGGGGAGTGGGGGGGCCCGGCAGCCCGGGACCGTCGCGGCTCACCATCGCCGGGCAGGCTGCAGCGCGTGGCCTCGGGCTCTACCCCGACAGCACCGAAGCCGGGCTATGGGTCTTCTCGCAGAAGATCGGCGGGGGCGCCGACTACCGTGAGGTGGTGCCGATCGCCCAGCTCGGCGGGGCGGGCGGCGCGCGCGCCGCACTGGCCGCGGCCGTCATGAAGATCGCACCCGTCCCCGGCGGGGACACGGCGCTCTACGCCACGACGTCCGCGGCGGTGCAGGAGATGCAGGCTCACTGGGAGCGAGGGCGGATCAACGCCGTGGTGCTCCTGTCGGACGGCAAGGACACCAACACCGTGGGACCGACGCTGCAGCAGCTGGTGTCGCTGCTCACCGCGCAGCGGCAGTCGGCCAAACCGGTCCCGGTCATCACCATCGCCTTCGGAGCGCAGAGCGACGACGCAGCCCTCGCCATGATCAGCGCGGCGTCGGGCGGCACGGCCTATCACGCAGACAGGGCCGAGCAGGTGCAGCAGATCTTCCTCGACGCCGTCGGCCAGCGCGCCTGTCGCCCCAACTGTCCCAAGTGAGCCCGGCTCACCCGCACGCACCACCACAGGTTCGGTGCAAGCGGGCACAGCGATGGCCCGGCACCACGAGGGTGCCGGGCCAGGACCGAGGTGAGCGGGGTCCGTCAGCGGCTCCGGCCGCCGCGGGAGCCGGCGGAGAACGAGGCAGCGCCACCGGCGCCTGACGACGAGGTGCTGTAGACCGAGGCCGAGCCGGCGCCACGGCCACCCGAGCCGCGGGGGCCGCCCTGGCCGCCGGCCTTGCGGTTGCCTCCCCCGGAGGTGGAGGGCGCAGCGCTGCGGCCGGCGCCACGGCCGCCGCCCACGGGCTCGCCGCGACCGGAACCTCCGCGTGCGCCACCGGTGCCCCCACGCGGTGCGCCGCCGCGAGCAGAGCCGCCGCGGGCGCCGGGACGACCCTGGGCACCGGAGGAGCCGGACCCACCGCGGGGACGACCGCCGCCACGGGAGTCGTCGACCGCGGTCGCCAGGCCGCCGCTGAAGCTGCGCTCGCCGGGTGCGAGCTCCCGCAGGAACGGGTGCGTCGCGGTGATGCGCGTCGTCGTGGCCTTGATGCCGGCCTTGCGGGTCAGGTCGCGGACGTCGCCGACCTGGTCGTCGGTCATCAGCGTGACGACCTTGCCCTCGGCGCCGGCGCGAGCCGTGCGACCGGAGCGGTGGAGGTAGGCCTTGTGCTCGACCGGCGGGTCGGCGTGGATGACGATCTCGATGTCGTCGACGTGGATCCCTCGGGCCGCGATGTCAGTGGCGACAAGGGTTTTCGCTGCCCCGCTGTGGAACTGGTCCATGTTGCGGGTGCGCGCGTTCTGGCTGAGGTTGCCGTGCAGCTCGACCGCCGGGACGCCGGAGGCGTTGAGGTGCTTGGCGAGCTTCTTGGCCCCGTGCTTCGTGCGGGTGAAGACGACCTTGCGACCGGGGGCCGCGGTCAGGTCGAGCAGCACGGGCAGGCGGGCGTCGTGGCTGACGTGCAGCACGTGGTGCGCCATGGTCGAGATCGGTGACTGGGCCGAGTCCGCGTGGTGCGTCACGGGATCGGTGAGGAAACGCTTGACGATGACGTTGACGCCGGCGTCCAGCGTGGCGGAGAACAGCAGCCGCTGTCCGTCGCGGGGCGTCGTGTCCATGATGCGCCGCACGCCGGGCAGGAAGCCGAGGTCGGCCATGTGGTCGGCCTCGTCGAGGATGGTGATCTCGACCGCGCCGAGGTCGACGTGACGCTGACCCATGAGGTCCTCGAGGCGGCCGGGGCAGGCGACGACGACGTCGACGCCGGCACGCAGTCCGGAGACCTGCGGGTTCTGGCCGACGCCTCCGAAGATGGTCAGGGTGCGCAGCCCGAGGGCCTTGGCCAGGGGGGCCATGGCGGTGTCGATCTGGGTGACGAGCTCACGGGTCGGCGCGAGGATCAGCGCCCTCGGGCGTCGAGCCGTGCGAGGCGCCTTGCTCTGCGAGAGCCGGGTCATCAGGGGCAGGAGGAAGGCGTAGGTCTTGCCCGAGCCGGTGCGCCCGCGGCCGAGGACGTCACGCCCGGACAGCGAGTCCGGGAGGGTCGCGGCCTGGATGGGCGTCGGGACGGTGATCCCGAGGTCGGCCAGGATCGTGGTGAGGGAAGAGGGCACGCCGAGGTCGGCGAAAGTCGTGTCGACAGACACAGGTAGGTACTCCAAAGAAGTGGGATGGGCGTTCCGCCCGGCGCGAGCCAGCATGGGTCGCGGCGCATGAGCATCGCATCGAGAAGCGGGTCCGAGGCAGAACGGAGCGGACCGCTGGACCAAGTCTAGCGGTCCGCGAGCGGCGCCTTCGCCACCGTGTCCAGACCGCCCCCAGGGCGACCCGTTCGGAGCAGTTTCTCGGGCCGTCCGGGCCCCCGTCACGCTCAAACAGACGTCTCTTTGGCGGATGAACAGGGGTATTCCCGTCGTGGCCAGTGTGCAACGTCTCCAAAGAGGAGGACACTGGGGTCATGCCCTCTCGTTCCACAGCCCGCAGATCGCGTCTGTCGACCAGCCCCTTCCGCGACCAGCCGCAACCCGTCTACGACACGTTCGAGCTGGAGAGCCGGGTCATCCACGACCGACACGGCCTCGGCCGCGTGGTCCGTCTGAACGGCGACCGGATGGATGTCAGGTTCGGCGACATCACCGTCGACGTCGACATCCGCAGCTCCAAGGTCCACCTGCTCTGACCCCACTGCGGTCGGCCGGGGACACCCCACGTGGTGCGCCACCGGCCCGCCTCGTGATGGCGGCGCGTGGACGGTCACGACAGGAGCGCCGTCGCCGTGACCAGCGATGCGGCGAGAGAGAGCTCGACACAGGCCCCCAGGACGTCGCCGGTCATGCCCCCGATCCGCCGGATCGCCGTCCTCAGCACGTATGCCGTGGCGACGAGAGCTCCGACCACCGTGGCGGCCCCGGCATACCAGGGCTCCCCGAATCGCTGGCCGAGCACTGTCGCCACGAGGAGCGCGGCCCCGCTGACCGCAGCGGCGAGCCGGGTCGACACCGTCCCGCCGACGGTCACCCCCAGCCCGGTCGCCCGGGCCGTGGGGACCCGTGACGAGCAGCCCCACGCCAACACGTGGCGGCTCGACACCAGGGCGACGACCGCAAGCGCAGTCCCGGCGCCCGAGGTGAGGAGCGCCCCGAGGGCCACGGACTGGACGAGAACCGCGAGGACGATCGCGCCGGCCCCGCTCGGTCCGACGTCACCCGTCTTCATCACGGCCAGGGCACGCTCGCGGTCGTAGCCGGCCGACAGCCCGTCCGCCGTGTCGGCGAGCCCGTCGAGGTGCAGGCCACGGGAGTAGAGCGCCGTGCAGCCGACGAGGATCACACCGACGAGCAACGGTGGGACAGAGCTGATCCGGACCACGAGGTGGCCGAGGGTCCAGACCAGCGCCAGCGGCAGGACCGCCAACGGCGCGAGAACCATCGCGAGGCGGGCGACGCCCGGGTCCACCCGTCCCGGAGGCGTTGTCGGCAGGGCGGTCAGGGTGCCGAACGCCAGCCGGAGGGCGTCTGTCATGGCACCACCGGCGCGTTGCTGAGGTCGAGGACCCGGCCCGCGACGACGAGGTGGACGTGATCGGCGACCGCAGCCACGGCAGCGTTGAGGGTGCCGAGCTGGTCCTGGAAGAACCTCCCGGACGGTGTCTGGGGCACGAGGGCCATCCCCACCTCGTTGGTCACGAGGACGACGTCGACCCGTGCCGCGTGGAGCGCCCGGCAGAGGGCGCCGGTCTGCTCGCCCACGACCGCGCCGGCCCGGTCGAGCTCGTCCCACGCGCCGGCGCGGTCGACGAGACCGGTCAGCCAGGTGCCCAGGCAGTCGATGATGACGGGTTGGCTCCCCGTGACGAGGACGCCGACCAGGTCGAGGGTCTCGACACTGCTCCACGTGGCCGGCCGCCGCGCCCGGTGCTGGGCCACCCGCGTGGACCACTCCGGGTCCGACCCGTCGTCGGGCTGGCCCGTCGCGACGTAGGTCACCGACGGCGTTGCGCCAACCAGCTGCTCTGCGTGCCGGCTCTTGCCGCTGCGGGCGCCGCCGGTGACGAGGGTGACCGTCATCGTGAGCTCCCGGGTTCGGCGTCGCCGCGCGGGTGGGACGGCTCGGTCAGGATAGGCCAGGAGGACCCGTTCGCAGGTGGTCGCGCCCGGGGAGGGTCCGGGTGTCAGGATGAGCCTCCTCCACTGAGCGAAGGACAGGATCGGCCCCAGGCCCCAGGGCCCCGCAACCAGCCCACCATCAGGGAGAACTCGCGGCCCCGGAGCCTGTCCCGGGGGCACCGAGCGCCGCGACCATCGCGCCGTCGTGCGTGCGTCGATACGGCGCACGACCTGTGCCGACGCGAGGTTGACCGGGGCATCCGGGGCGGGCGGTTGCGTGTCGGTCAGCTGCGGCGGCCCACCGTGGGCGTAGAACAGCCTTGGCACCACCGGACGGCGCCACCGCAACACCAGTGAGACCCGGCCACGTATGAGGTGGCCGGGTCTCGGTGTGCTCCCCCTCAGCCCTCCGGCCGGCCCGCAATCCGGGTGCAGGGCCTGCTCAGTCGGGGATGCGGAACTGGCGGATCCGGCTGTAGAGCGTGGCGCGGGCGATGCCGAGGTGTTTCGCGGTGCGCACCTTGTTGCCGCCGCAGGCCCGCAGGGCCGCGACGATCGTGTCGTACTCGGACTGCTGCAGCGGCGTGCGCGCTCGCGACGAGGTCGAGCGCTGGTAGGCCGTGGGGAGGTCACTCGCGTTCAGCCGCCTGCCGTGCCGCCCCAGGACAAGGTGGCGTGCGACCGCCTCGAGCTCGTGCAGGTTGCCCGGCCACGGCTGGTTGACGAGGACGTCGACGAGCTGGGGGGTGAGGGTCAGCCGGGCC
The DNA here is from genome assembly GCF_046595215.1 of Lapillicoccus sp. Lineage (NCBI taxonomy): Bacteria > Bacillati > Actinomycetota > Actinomycetes > Micrococcales > Intrasporangiaceae > Lapillicoccus > Lapillicoccus sp. The sequence goes on from NZ_JBKJPP010000219.1 coordinate 64,310, forward strand.
CCGGGGCGGGCCGCCTCGACCATCGACGCGGCGAGGGCGGGGATCTCGGCGCGGCGGTGCCTCAGGGCGACGAGGTCGACCTTGCCCAGGAACACCGACGCGAGCGCGGTCAGCTCGCCATCGAGTGAGGCCATCGAGGCGAGGGGCACCGAGGTGGCGACGACCTGCCCGGAAGCCGTCCGGGCGAGCAGGAGGTGGCGCACCCGGTTCGCGGAGGCCGGCGGGAGGAGATGGAGGTTCTCGATGCGCACGGCGCGGCTGCCCCCCACGAGGGCCTCGAGGTGGGTGCACCACGACGCCTCCCCGACCTCCATGACCGTCAGCGCGTCGACGACGACCTGGCCCGGGCCGCACAGCTCGGCCGCCGTCGTCGTGCGTCCTGTCCCGGCCTCGCCCGTGACGAGCGTCAGCGTGGTGCCGCCGGTGGGTCGGCGGCTGGAGGTGGCGACGGAGCGGCCCTGCTGGTCGACCGGCCGCAGCCTGACGAGCGCGCCCTGGGAGCGGTCGATGGCCTCGAGGTCCACCTCGGCTCCTGCTCCGGAGGCCAGGGTGATCCGGGTCGAGCGGTGCTGACTGGGACCGAGCTCGTCGGCCAGCGCACGGAGGACGACGAAGTCGTGTGGCCCGAGCTGGTCGAGGGCCGGCTGGTTCGCGAGGGTGACGCCCTCACCGACGACGACGACCGGGCCGGACGTCCGGGTCGACGCCACCTGGTAGGTCGCCAGGAGCTGCTGCTGAGCGGCTCGCGACCCGAGCAGGAGCCGTTCCTCGATCTCGCGGGCCGCGCTGACGAGGAACGGGGTGAACAGGTCGCTCGCGTCGGCCGCCGCGCTCGTGATGTCGATGACGCCGGCAAGCCGACGGGTCACGGGGTGGACGATCGGGTGGCCGTAGCAGCTGAAGCCCTTGAGCGACTCCAGGAAGTGCTCGGACCCCCGGACCCTGAACCCGCGCCGCACCTCGAGGGGCGTGGCGATGCAGTTGGTGCCCGTCGAGGCCTCGTCGTAGACGGTCCCGGGGACCGCGCTGATCCGGTCGAGGAGAGTGACGAGACGGGGGTCGCCCACCCGGCGGTCGACGATCCGCGCCTCGGAGTCGGCGAGGAGAACGCAGATCCTCGAGCCGGCCAGCTGATGGGCCACGTCGTTGAGGACGGGCGCGGCCGCGACGAGGAGCCGGCTCCGGCGGTCGACGTCGACCTGGCCGAGGCCGTCCAGGGACGAGCCGGGGTGGAGGCCGGACAGCTCGGCGCGACGCCACGACAAGGCGATCTCGGCCCTCGGGGCTGACGTGCTGTCGTAGATCTCTTCGGTCACGGCGACTCCGTTGGCGGCGACGATGGCAACCCGTCGACCGACTCCGACCGGGCGCGGCCGGGGTGACGTGCAGGAGTGACGGGGTGTCCTCGTCGGACTGTACAGAACTTGGACACCCCGGTCCTCGCCCCGCGACCCACGATGAGACACGAGCGCGCCGTCATTCGGCCGCACACCAGCTCTGAGGAGCTACACGGCGATGGAGGAACACGGATGAAGACCAAGGCCGCAGTTGTCTACGAGTTCGGGAAGCCGATCGAGATCGAGGAGCTCGACCTCGACGGCCCCCGTGAGGGCGAGGTCCTGATCCGCTACACCCACGCCGGGCTGTGCCACTCCGACATCCACGTCGCCCACGGGGACCTCGAGGCCCGGCTGCCCATGGTCCTCGGTCACGAGGGCGCCGGCATCATCGAGGAGGTCGGGCCCGGTGTCACCCGCGTCAAGGTGGGTGACCACGTCGTCTGCTCGTTCATCCCCAACTGCGGCACCTGCCGCTACTGCGCGAACGGCCAGCAGTCGATCTGTGACATGGGTGCGACGATCCTGGAGGGCTACCTGCCCGGTGAGCGGTTCCCCTTCACGGGACCTCGGGGCCAGTACGGAGCCATGTGCATGCTCGGCACCTTCAGCCAGTACGGCGTCATCCACCAGAACTCCGCCGTCAAGGTCGACGACGACCTGCCGCTCGAGAAGGCCGTGCTCGTCGGGTGCGGGGTGCCGACCGGCTGGGGGGCCGCGGTGAACACCGCAAACGTGCGAGCGGGCGACACCGTCGCGATCTACGGCATCGGCGGCATCGGCATCAACGCCGTCCAGGGCGCCCGGTATGCCGGGGCCAAGAACGTCGTGGCCATCGACCCGCTGGAGAACAAGCGCGAGAAGGCGATGGAGCTCGGCGCGACGCACGCCTTCGCCACGGCCGAGGAGGCCCAAGCGGCCATCACGGACATGACGCGGGGTCAGATGGCCGACTCGGCGATCCTCACCCCGGGCCTGATGACCTCGGAGATCGTCGCGAGCGGTTTCCATGCCGTCGGCAAGGGCGGCACCGTCGTGCTCACCGGGCTGAACAAGATGATGGAGCAGACCATCGAGCTGCCCGGCACGATCATGACCCTCTTCCGCAAGACGGTGAAAGGCAGCCTCTTCGGCGACTGCAACCCAACCACCGACATCCCTAAGATCCTGGGGCTCTACCAGAGCGGCGACCTCAAGCTCGACGAGATCATCACCCGCACCTACACCCTGGATCAGGTGCAGGAGGGATACGACGACCTGCTCGCCGGCAAGAACGTGCGCGGCGTCGTGATCCACGAGCACGCGTGAGCCCACTCGGACCACGCACCGACCCCGAGGCCCCCGACCCGGGGTCGGTGCGCTTCCGGGGGCAGGCCTCGCCGGGCGGTGTCGTCGGGCGCGGCCGTGAGGTCGAGCTGCTGAGTGCTGCCCTGACCAGTGGGGCGCACGTCCTGCTCGAGGGCCCTCCCGGCACGGGCAAGAGCACGCTGCTGCGCTCCCTCGCCGCGACCGACGACGTGCCGTTCATCTTCGTCGAGGGCAACGCCGAGCTGACGCCGGGTCGGCTGACGGGACACTTCGACCCGGCCCAGGTCCTGAGCAAGGGCTACCGCCCCGAGGTGTTCGTCGACGGTCCGCTGATCGAGGCGCTGCGGGCCGGGGCTCTGCTCTACGTCGAAGAGCTCAACCGGGTGCCGGAGGAGACGCTCAACGTCCTGCTCACGGTGATGTCCGAGGGCGAGCTGCACGTGCCCCGCCTCGGGAAGGTCGCCGCCGCAGCCGGGTTCCGGCTCGTGGCGGCGATGAATCCTTTCGATGCCGTGGGCACCGCCCGCATCTCCTCGGCCGTCTACGACCGGACCTGCCGGATCACCATGGGCTATCAGGACGCGGACGCCGAGGGACGCATCGTGGCCCTGCGCGCGCCCGACGTGCCCGCCCTCTGGCGGGACAAGGTCGTCGACCTCGTCCGGCGGACGCGGGCCCACCCCGACATCCGGGTCGGCTCGTCGGTGCGGGGCTCGATCGACGTCGTCCGGCTGTCGGTCTCGCTCGGCGCCCTCCGCTCGACGGCCGCGACCGACTGGCACACCGGGCTCGATGCCGCCCTCGTCGCCCTGTCGGGACGGATCCGTCTGATGGAGTCGTGCCCCCGCGATCCGGAGAGCATCGTGCGGGAGCTCTACGAGCAGGTATTCGGCCTCGAGCCAGCCCAGGAGAGCGCGGGCGACCCGCCGGGGGAAGCCTGAGCCCGCCGGGAGGCGGGCCACCTCAGCACCAGCATGGAGCATCTCCTCCACCGCGCCGGGGACAGCAGTCCCGCACCACGGGCCGGTCCGAGCTCGCCCGCAACCCCCGGTTCGCAGAGATCTCGCCCGAGGTCGGGCAGCTCGACCCCGTCGCGGTGCAACAGCTGTTGGCGCAGGACGCGGACGCCGCGCTCGCGCTCCTCGCGGACCTTGTCCACGCCACCGACGAGAGCCTGCGTGAGGCCGCCCGGCTGCTCGCGGCCCGGCTCGTCCTCGACCGCGCCCGGGTGGGCCGACCGCACCTGCGCGGGATCGGGCGCCTGCGCCGCGTCCGCGCGGACCAGGGCGGTGACCTCGACGTCGACTCCTCACTCGACGCGGTCGTCTCGGCCCGGGCCGAGGGTCGCCAGCCAGCCCTCGAGGAGCTGAGCGCCCGGGACTGGTCCCGCCCCGAGCTGGCCATCGCGCTGGTCGTCGACACGTCGGGTTCGATGAGCGGGGCGCGGCTCGCGGCCGCGGCCCTGACGGCCGCCGCGTGCGCCTGGCGCGCGCCTGCGGAGCACGCCGTCATCACCTTCGCGCGAGAGGTGACCGTCCTGAGGTCCCTGGACAGTGCCGCGTCCCCGTCTGCCGAGGTCGACGCCGTGCTCGCCCTTCGGGGGCACGGGGTCACCGGCCTGGCCGGGGCGCTGCGGGCGGCCAACGACGCCCTCGCCTCGGCGCGCGCCTCGAGGCGGCTGGTCCTGCTGCTCTCGGACTGTCGGGCCACCGACGAGGTCGACCCCGTCCCGGCCGGGTCGCACACCCCCGAGTTGATCGTCCTCGCGCCGGCCGACGACTGCGCCGAGGCGGCGGAGTTCGCCCTTGCCTGTGGTGCGCGTTGGGCCCCGCTCAGCGGACCGGGCGACGCCCCGACCGTCCTTGAGGAGCTCCTGCGCTGACCTGTGTCAACATCGCACCCGGTGTCGGAGCATGACCCTGTCGGGCACGGAATGGGTAGCCGGGTCAGGTCTCGATCCCTGGTGAGACGGCGTCGCCGACCCGGACGGTGCCGACGCCGAGCGCGACGAGTCGAGTGCCGAACCACGTCGCGCCCTCCCACCGCCGGTGCCGGGCAAGGGTGCGGATCGGCTCCGGGCCGCCGAGCAGGCTCACCGGGTCGATCGTCGTCATGACGCACCGGTCGCACACCATCGTCGTGCGGAAGTCGACGTCGCCGATCCGCACCGTCGGCCAGCCGTCCTCCTCGAAGGGTGCCCCACCGTCGATGACGACGTTGGGCCGGAACCGTTGCATCGCGAGCCGCCCGGGACGCTCCGGCTCACCGGCGTCCTGCTCACCGGCGTCCTGCTCACCGCCGTCCTGCTCACCGCGGTCCTCCTCGATCCAGTCGTTGAGCTGCTCGAGCGAGGCCTGCGAGGTCAGCAGCACCGGACCGGCGTCGGCGAGGGAGAGGTGGTCGCCCGGCATACCGCCCATCGGCTCTGCGACCGTCCTCGCGGTGGGGTCCTTCTGCCACACCAGACGCACGCGCCTGCCGACCTGCCCGGTCAGCCAGTCGTTGACGTCCTCGTCCGCGGGGACCGCGAGATCCTGTCGGGAGAGGCTGATCGGCAACGGACGCAGACCCAGCGGGGTGTCGACGAGGATGCTCGGGCCTTCGCGAGCGACGAGCCGGATCTGCCCGTCGTCGACCTGCTCGGCCCGCAGCGCGAGGAGCTGGTGCGCCTCCCGGGCGGTGACCATGTCACCGGCCTCATCGACCAGGCCCCAGCGGCGGTCCCCGGCCAGGCCCCACGGTTCGACGACGGATGTGCCGACGGAGACTCCGCCGAGCGACTTGACGGGATAGACCTGCAGCTCGGTCACGCGCATCACCCGATCGTGTCACCGTCGGGTGCCAGACTGGCGCCCATGCTCATGGCTGAGGTCGTCGACGCCGCCGCCGCCGTGACCGCCACGACGTCACGGCGGGCCAAGATGGAGATCCTCGCGGCCCTGCTGCGGCGGCTGGACGCCGACGAGATCGCGCCGACGGTCGGCTTCCTGGTCGGCCGGGCCCGGCAGGGGCGGGTCGGTGTCGGTTGGCGTGGGGTCTCCGACGTCATGGGTGAGCCGGCCGACGTCGCGACCCTCGAGATCGGCGACGTGGACGCCCTCTTCGACCGGCTGCTCGGGGTGTCGGGGGCCGGCTCCGCGGCGGCGCGGTCCGCCGAGCTGAGGGCCGTCACGTCCCGGGCGACCGTGAGCGAGCAGGACTTCATCGGCCGGGTGCTGTTGGGGGAGATGCGCACCGGGGCGCTCGAGGGGGTGCTCGCCGACGCGGTCGCGGCGGCGTCGGATGCTCCCGGAGCGATCGTGCGACGGGCAGTGATGCTGTCAGGCGACCTCGGTGCGACTGCTCGCCTGGCCCTCACCGGGACGGTCGACGATCTCGAGGCGGTCGGGCTCGTCGTCGGCACGCCGGTCCAGCCGATGCTGGCCTCGGCGGCGGCCGACCCGGCCTCGGCCCTGGTTGTCACCGGGCGGGCCTCGGTCGAGTTCAAGCTCGACGGCGCACGGATCCAGGTGCATCGCAGCGGTGACGAGGTGCGGGTCTTCACCCGCAACCTGGCCGACATCACCCACCGGGTGCCGGAGGTCGTCGAGGTCGTGCGGGGGTTCCCGGTGCGGGACGTCATCCTCGACGGCGAGACGTTGTCGCTGGACGAGGACGGGGCGCCCCGACCGTTCCAGGACACGATGTCGAGGTTCGGGGCGGACGCCCCGCGGACCGTGCTGCTCAAGCCGTGGTTCTTCGATGTGCTGCACGTCGACGGGCAGGACCTCATCGACCGGCCACTGATCGAGCGCATCGAGGTCCTGACCCGGGTCGTCGGCGAGCACCGGGTGCCGGGCGAGCTCACCGATGATCCGGCTGTGGCACAACGGGTTTCGACCGAGTCCCTGACAGCGGGGCACGAGGGGATCGTCGTCAAGGGGGTGGACTCGTTCTATGCCGCGGGTCGGCGCGGCAAGAGCTGGGTGAAGGTGAAGCCGGTCCACACCTACGACCTCGTGGTCCTCGCGTGCGAGTGGGGCTCCGGCCGGCGCACCGGGTGGCTGTCCAACCTGCATCTGGGGGCGCTGGACCCGGCCGGGGAGTTTGGGGAGCCGGGCGCGTTCGTCATGGTCGGCAAGACCTTCAAGGGGCTGACCGACGCACTGCTGCGTTGGCAGACCGAGAGATTCACCCAGATCGAGGTGCGGCGCACCCGCGGCACGGTGTTCGTGGAGCCCCTGACGGTCGTCGAGATCGCCATCGACGGGGTCCAGCGCTCGAGCCGCTATCCCGGCGGGCTGGCGCTGCGCTTCGCCCGGGTGAAGCGCTACCGCGAGGACAAGTCGGCGGGCGAGGCCGACACGATTCAGGTGCTGCGCGCGATGCTCCGAGGCTGACGCCGCGCCGGCCCTCCGCAATACCTCGCAAGGGGCCGCGATGTGGTGGGCTGGCGCTGGGACGGACCTCGAGCTTTGTGGTGTCCCTGTTCGCGCGCTATGCGGTGCCCACCACGGTGGGCAGGGCACTATGCGGTGCCCACCATGGTGGGCAGGGCATAGCGCCGTGCGTCATGGGTCGCCGGGCAGGACCAGCGGACCGCTGGAGGGCCAGCGGAACAGGGGGCCAGGTCAAGCGGCGAGCGCGATCGGGGTGTTCTGTTGCGCGTTGCCGAGGCGTTCGTTGATCTTGTTGAGCTCGGACTGGTAGTAGATCGGGTAGAGGCCGAAGACGAAGATGAGGACGAACCCGATGACGGGAGAGCACGTCTCGGCCAGACCGGCCACGCGCTGGCGCTCCGCGATCCGTTGGCCGGTGTTGTAGATGCTCACATACGGTGGGACGAGGATGAATGCGCCGAGCGTCACCGCGAGCAGAGACGTCCCCGCGCTGACCGGGCGGCGCGGATCGAGGCGGCCCATCTCGGCGTTGATCTTGTACCACCACACGAAGGAGTAGATCCCGAAGGTGATGAGAGGCAGGAGCCAGACAGCCACCGGGTGCCGTCGCTTCATCGCACAGCCGACCGGAGCGGACTGGACGAGGGACGTGTTGTCTGGCGGGCGAGGCGGTCGGAAGGCCATCGGCGCGGGTGTGTCGGCTGGTGGCGTTGCCGCCGGCGGCTCGTCGATCTGAGACACGGGATTCCCCTTGGTTCGGGTTGATGGTCCAGGCCGAGCCCGGAGCGGGCGATCAGAGTGTGCCAGCCACCGGGCGCCAGAATGGGCGAAATGCCGGAAACCCGTCGACCGCCCGTCGTATCCATGACGTCAGTACTGGTGTCAGCGCGGTGGCATCCGCAGGGCGCCGTCGAGCCGGATGACCTCGCCGTTGAGCATGCCGTTGTCGACGATGTGGCGCACCAGCGCGGCATACTCCTCGGGCCTGCCCAGCCGCGACGGGTGCGGCACCTGCGCCTCGAGGGCAGCGGTCGCTTCGGGCGGCAGTCCCGCGAGCATGGGGGTCTCGAACGTGCCGGGCGCGATCGTCATGACCCGGATGCCCTTGTCCGCGAGGTCGCGCGCCGCCGCCAGGGTGAGGCCGACGATGCCGCCCTTGCTTGCGGCATACGCCGCCTGGCCGACCTGTCCGTCGTAGGCCGCGATGCTCGCTGTCATGACGATGACCCCGCGGTCGGCGTCGATCGGCTCGTTGCCGAGCATGGCGGCGGCCGCGAGGCGCAGCACGTTGAACGAGCCGACGAGGTTGATGTCGATGACGGTCTGAAACGTCTGCAGCGGGTGGGGGCCGTTGCGGCCGACGACGCGCCCCGGGGTGCCGACCCCGGCGCAGGTCACGACGATCCGCAGCTCACCGAGCTCTCGCGCCGCATCGATGGCCCCCTGCACCTGGCCCTCGTCGCGCACGTCGGCGGGGACGAAGCGCGCTCCGGCGCCGAGCTCGACGGCGAGGTCGGCACCCGGGGATGATGGCAGGTCGACGATGACAACCATGACGCCGTCCGCGACCAGCCGCCGTGAGGTGGCACCGCCGAGACCGGAGGCCCCACCGGTGACGAGAGCGACGGTGCTGTCGTTGAGCTGCAAGGGGTTTCGGCCTTTCGGTGGCACTGCTCGATCAGGTGGACTTGAGCAGCTGGCGGGAGATGACGAGCCGCTGGATCTGGTTGGTGCCCTCGAAGATCTGGGTGACCTTCGCCTCGCGCATATATCTCTCGAGCGGGAAGTCCTGGGTGTAGCCCGCTCCGCCGAGCACCTGCACCGCGTCGGTCGTGACCTTCATCGCGGCGTCCGTGCAGACGAGCTTGGCGACGGCGGCCTGCCGGGAGAACGGGCGCCCCGCGTCCTTGAACCGCGCCGCATGGAGGTAGGTCGCGCGCGAGCTGGTCACCGCGGCCTCCATGTCGGCGAGCAGGAACGCGAGCCCCTGGAACTCGCCGATGGGGCGGCCGAACTGCTGGCGATCCTTCGCGTATGCCGTTGCGGCATCCAGGGCGGCTTGAGCCAGTCCCGTTGCGGCAGCGGCGATCCCGAGACGTCCGGAGTCGAGCGCCGAGAGCGCGATGGCCATGCCCTGGCCCTCGTCACCGACCCGGCGGTCGGCGTCGACGTGCACGCCCTCGAACATCACCTGTCGCACCGTGTCGCTGTTGAGGCCCATCTTGCGCTCCGGCGCCCCGAAGACGATGCCCTCGCTGTCGGCCGGGACAACGAAGCAGGACAGGCCCCGGCTGCCGTCGTCGGAGGTGCGCGCGAAGGTGGTGTAGAAGTCTGCGTGGCCCGCGTGGGAGATCCAGGCCTTGGTGCCCCTGAGGGAGTAGCCGGGCGCGTCGTCGTCGCCCGTGCGGGTGGCGCGCGTCGTCATCGAGCCCACGTCGGACCCCGACATCGGCTCGGACAGGCAGTAGGCCCCCAGCTGGTTGCCGCCGATCATGGCGGGCAGGAGCTGCTTCTGCTGGGCGTCACTGCCGAAGCTGGCCACCGGAAAGCAGGACAGGGTGTGGACGCTGACCCCGACGGCCACGGACATCCAGACCGAGGCGATCTCCTCGACGACCTGGAGGTAGACCTCCGACGGCTGGGCGCCCCCGCCGTACTCCTCGGGGTAGGCCAGCGAGAGCAGGCCGGAGCGCCCGAGGAGGCGGAAGACGGCGCCCGGGAACTCGCTGGCCCGTTCCATCTCGTCGACGACCGTCGCGAGGTCCTTCGCGCAGATCTCCCGGGTCAGGTCGATGAGATCCCGGGCGTCGTCGGACGGCATGAGGCGCTGCGCAGGCATGGCCGCACTGTATCCCGCGCGGTCCCACATGTTGGATGGACGAGCGAGTACTGGCTGAGTTGACCGGCTGGGGGTTGACCCTGGTGGGCTTCTTGCCGAATATCAGCTGGAGATCGCTCATCTGCCCGGTCCCCACGAGCCAGGTCAAGGTGTTGTCACAGCAGCTGAATCGACACGTCTGGAGATGCGACGCCGAGGACGATCAATGGGTCGAGGTCGGGAAAGGACGGGTACGAACGAGGCCAGGCGAGATCCTGCTCATTGTGGTGGCTGAGGGCGGATACGACCCGGTGCTGGGGCTGGACGCCAGGTCGAACGTTCGAGTCGCTCTTGTGCTGCCGGACGGCGAGGCCTCAGGTCTCGACGCGACGAGCGCCGCGATGTTGCGTGCCTTGGCGCCGTCTCTGGCCCCAGCTCGATCGCGACCGCGGTCGAGGCGGCTCGGCTTCACGACATAGGCAAGGCTTTCCCTCCTTGGCAGGACCCTTTGAGAAGTCTTGCACGGGAGGTTGAACGGCCATCAGCCGACGTTGTCCATGCGAAGGCACCCATCAACGGTCGACTGCGGATGGCAGAGCACTCAGGTTTTCGCCATGAACTGTTTGGCGCGCTCATGCTGCACGAGCGTCCGGGCGACTTCGACACCTACTGGCCATGGCACCTCGCCCAAGAACAACGACGCGTCCACCAAATCCGCCACCTCGACACCGTCGTTTCCCCACGACGCATCACGTCCCTCCAGAAGAGCCGCACCCACTTCAGTCTTCGGCCTCAGTGGGGTTGCGGAGCCTCAGTGGTGGGACGTTGAGCGTCGGGATGGCGCGCAGCAGGAACCGGTCGAAGTAGGGGACGGTGAACGCGGCGTATCCGTGTTCAGGGGTGTAGAGCAGACCCATGTTGATGAGCTCGGCGCGGGTGGGGCCGAGGTTGGTCGCGGTTCGTCCCATCACGTCGGCGACGTGGGCGGCCTTTTGGGCCGTGGGGCCCAGCTCGGCCATGGCGCGCAGGTAGGGGCGTTGCAGCTCGGTGGCACGGTCGAGGCGGACCCGGAAGAAGGACGCGTCGAGCTTGGCCTCGCAGGCGGGGATGGCGGCCTCGACGTCGGCTTTCGTGATGAGCGGCCCGTCAGCGACGCTCCAGACGGCGTACCCGACTTCTTGGACGAAGGAGGGATATCCGCCCGTGATGGTGACGGCCTCTGCGAGGGCGTCATCCGTGAAGCTGGCTCCCTCGTCTCCTGCCGGCCGGGCCAAGGCCGTCTGTGCGTCGGCGGGGGAGAGGTTGGTGATGGCGGGAAACGTGAAAAGGCGTTCGGCGTAGGACTTGGCGTCGCCGGCGAGCTCAGCGATCTGGGGCAGTCCGGCGCCGACCATGATGATCGGCACCTTGCGTTGGACCATCTTGTGCAGGGCTTCGATGAGGGACTCCAGCTGCGGCTTGCTGAGGAACTGGACCTCGTCGGAGAGCAGGACGACCCCTCGTCTGCGCTCGACCGCGGCTTCTCCGAGGGCGAGGAAGACGTCGGTGAGGTCCTGGGCCAGGTTGGCGTGGTCAGCGAACCCTTCGGCCGCCTCGACGTCGAGACCGGCGGTCCACGTGCCGACCGCGTCAGCGCTGATCGTGAACGACTTCAGGACGGCCGCCGCATGATGGAATCGGTCGGTCCAGCGCACCTTGGGGGACAGCTCGAGGAGAGCGGAGCGCAGCCTGGTCGAGATGTCCCGGCGGAACTCACTGTCGTCGTGCTTGCTGACCTCCAGCTCGGCCACGACCCAGTCCCGACTCAGGGACTTGGTGCGGAACTGACCGAGCAGCACCGTCTGCCCACGCCGCGCAGTCCGGTGATGAGCATGGGCTGTTCCGTGCGTCCCCGCTCGATCCGGGCCAGGAGCAGATCGAAGGAGTCGAGCTGGTCGTCGCGGCCGACCACGGCCTGCGGTTCCGCACCGGCGTTCGGCGTGTAGGGGTTCGTCAACGCGTGCACGATGAGCACCTTGACCTTTAGGACGCTTTTGGCAATGGAGATAAAGCTTGCTAAAGGTTGTAAGGACAGGCAGTCACCATCGTCAGCAACGGTGACGGCTGGGGGCACCCACGTGGCCATCCGAAGCGTCGCACGACACCCGTGCGCGTCGGCCAGCACGACCGCTCGTGCTGTCCCGGTGAGGCGGGCCGCTGCGGCGCTGACGGCCAGGCCGCCGAGGGCCGCCACCACGTCGACGTCGTCGGGCAACAGGTCGCCCAGGACCAGCGGGAGCACGCCGTACCCGGCCAGTCCGGTAGCCATCCGATGTACTGCGGTCGCGTTCCCGAGTCCGGGTTTCCCGAAGTGGAACACGCTGGGCTTGGCGATGAGGTTTGCTCGCTGGAACCAGCTGAGCTGTGTCAGCACAACGTCGCCCGGGTGGTGATGTGCCGCCCGAACGGGACCCAGATCATGGGCGTGCCAGACCCAACGAACCACGGCCACAGCCCGCAGACCTGAACGGTGGTACCGCGGTACTCGTCGGCGGCCTCAATCACCCCTGCCTCGCCGCAGACGCGTCCGATCTCCAGGCGATCTCCGCGGTCGGCGGGCGGGAAAACCAAGGGCACCGTTCAGTTTGGAGGCTCAAAGTGAGGGACCTCGATGCCGTACTCAGTACGAATGGGTGATTCTATCGCGGATAAATCGTGGCCGTCGTGTGTAGTGAGCATCCACGCGTAGCCGCTCACCGCCCAACGTCACGGTCAACTGGCTAACGGCGGTGCACGGGATCGTGCGGACGGCGCCCCCCGGTCCTCCGACCGGGCTTCATGGCGGCTCGACGGCACCGACGAGCCGCCAGCCGTACCCGCATGTCTGCCCGATCACGTGCCCCGGCTCCACGGCGGCCATGTCTGCCCTCAGTGCGACGGGTCCGTCGGCGGGGTTGGAGGGGACGGGTCAGGTGTCGGCGCGTCGAACCGGGGGGCGTCGCGAGGGGCGTCGGACGGCCTGGGGTCGAACCGCGGGGCTGCTGGGGCGTCGGCGGACGGCGCGTCGAACGGTGCGACCGTTCCTGCATTGCCGGCCGGGCGCTGCTCGGCCAGCTTGTCGACGCTCTTGGAGACCTGCTGCTTGGCCTTGGCGACCTTGTCGGCGTACTTGCCGTCGGTCTGCTTGTCGATGGCGGCGCCGGCCTTGTCGAGGGTGCTCCCGATCTTGGCGCGGTTGTCGTTCGCGAGCTCGGCGGCCTTGTCCTTGGCCTGGTGGGCGGCCTTGGACGCGGCGTCGGCCAGCTGGTCGGCCTTGCCCTGGAGGTCGAGCTCCTCGGCCCTGCGCTTGAGCTTGTCCATGAAGGTCATGGTGTTCTCTCCGTCCCTGAGGTGGTGTCGCCCCCTCAACGCCGGGGCCCGGTGGCCCGTTCCCGCACCCGACCGGCATACTCACCCGACCGGCATACTCAGCCAGCGGTCAGCCGAAGGCGCTGACCCCGGTCAGGGCCTTGCCGATGACGAGGGTGTGGACCTCGGTGGTGCCCTCGTAGGTCAGGACCGACTCGAGGTTGGCGGCGTGCCGGATCGGGCTGTATTCCAACGAGATCCCGTTGGCGCCCAGGATCGTGCGGCTCTCGCGGCAGATCTCGAGGCTCTTGCGTACGTTGTTGAGCTTGCCGAGGCTGACCTGCTCGGGTGAGACCGAGCCGGCGTCCTTGAGCCGGCCGAGGTGGAGCGCGAGCAGCATGCCGTTGCCGAGCTCGACGGCCATGTCGGCGATCTTCTTCTGGGTCAGCTGGTAGCCCGCGAGCGGCTTGTCGAAGACGTCGCGCGTCAGGCTGTAGTCCACCGCGACCTGGAGGCTGTCGCGCGCGGCCCCGAGCGAGCCGAAGATGATCCCGAAGCGGGCCTCGTTGAGGCACCCCAGCGGGCCTGCGAGCCCGGCGGCGCCCGGCAGCAGGGCGCTCCCCGGCAGGCGCACGTCCTCGAGCACGAGCTCGCTCGTGACGCTGGCCCGCAGCGACAGCTTCTGGTGGATCTCGTTGGCGGAGAAGCCCTTGGTGTCGGTGGGGACGACGAAGCCCCGGATCCGGTCGTCGGTGCGGGCCCACACGACGGCGACGTCGGCGATGGACCCGTTGGTGATCCACATCTTGGAGCCGTTGAGCACCCAGTCCTCGCCGTCCCGTTTGGCGTTCGTGCGCATGCCGCCGGGGTTGGAGCCGAAGTCGGCCTCGGTGAGCCCGAAGCAGCCGATCTTCTCGCCCGCAGCCATCCCCGGGAGCCACTCCTGCTTCTGCTCGTCGCTGCCGTAGGCGTGGATCGCATACATGGCCAACGAGCCCTGGACGGAGACCAGCGAGCGCAGGCCCGAGTCGACGGCCTCCATCTCGAGACAGGCCAGGCCGTAGGAGACCGCGGTGGTACCCGCGCAGCCATACCCCTCGAGGTGCATGCCGAGCAGTCCCAGCCTGCCCAGCTCGCGGGCGATGTCGCGGGCCGGCAGCTTGGCCTCGTCGAACCAGGTGGCGACGTGGGGCCGCAGCTCCTTGTCGCCGAAGTCCCTGACCGTGTCGCGGATGTCGCGCTCCTCCTCGGTGAGGAGCGCGTCGATGCCGTAGAGCTCGAAGGTGTCCATCAGCTGTCCTTCCGTGCGAGGGGGGTGATGACGGGTCGCTTGGCCTGCAGGAGATCGCCGGAGGACTGGCCACGAAGTCGCCGCTGGACCCAGGGCGCGAGGTACTCCCGGGCCCACTTCGCGTTCGCGGTCGCGGCGTCCATGCGGGCGGGCGCCGGCAGGACAGGCAGCGGGGTGCGCCAGTCCGACTCGTCGCTCTGGTGACCGAGGGAGGACATCGCCGCGAGCGCGACCCGGCGGTGGCCCTCGGCGGTCATGTGGATGCGGTCGTCGGCCCACATCCGCCAGTCGCGCAGCGCGGTCAGGCTCCACTGGTCGACGACGTGGCAGCCGTGGCGCTGGGCGATCCCCCAGATGAAGGCGGTGTATGCCGCGACGCGTCCTCGCGTCGCCCTGACCACCGGGGCGTCGGCCGGGTCGACGGGGGTGACCATGAGCACGTCGGCGCCGGTGGCGCGGACCGCGGTGACGGCCGCCTCGAGGGTCCCGACGAGGGCGTCGATGTCGGCCCGGGGCCGCAGGATGTCGTTGCCTCCGCCGACGATGCTGACGAGGTCGGGCCCGAGCTCGAGGGCGGCGTCGAGCTGAGGGCCCACGACGTCGGCGAGGAGCCGGCCGCGCACCGACAGGTTCGCGTAGCCGAACTCCTGGCCGGCGTCCACGGCATACCGGGCGAGGTGCTCGGCGAGCCGGTCGGCCCACCCGACGAACTGTCCGGGGGCGTCGGGGTCGGGGTCCGACATGCCCTCGGTGAAGGAGTCACCGAGGGCGACGTAACGCGTCCACACCCGGGGTCCGGGTCGCAGGGTCATCGGGCGCTCCTCATGGCAGGCGCCAGTCGACCGGTGGGGCGCCCTGCTCCTGCAGGAGCGCGTTGGCGCGGCTGAACGGGCGGGAGCCGAAGAAGCCGGAGTGGGCCGAGAGCGGCGAGGGGTGGGCGCTGTCGAGGTGCGGGACCTGCCCGAGCATCGGCCCCAGCGTCTGGGCCGCACGCCCCCAGAGGATGGCGACCAGCGGCCGGCCGCGCTCGACGAGGGCCGAGATGGCCTGTGCGGTCACGGACTCCCAGCCCTTGCCCTGGTGGCTGGCAGCGGCCCCGGGGCGGACGGTCAGCACCCTGTTGAGGAGCATCACCCCCTGCTCGGCCCACGGACCGAGGTCGCCGTTCGACGGGGTCGCCAGCCCGAGGTCGGTGCCGAGCTCGGTGTAGATGTTCTGGAGGCTGCGGGGCACGGGCCGCACGTCCGGGGCCACGGCGAAGCTGAGGCCGACGGGGTGACCGGGGGTCGGGTAGGGGTCCTGCCCGACGACGAGGACCCGCACGGCGTCGAAGGGGTGGGTGAAGGCGCGCAGCACGAGTTCACCCGCGGGCAGGTAGCCCCGTCCGGCCGCGACCTCCTCACGCAGGAAGTCGCCCAGCTCGGTGACCGTCTGCGCCACGGGGGTCAGTGCCGGGACCCATGACGGGTGGACGAGCTTCTCCAGGGCACGTGCGGTCATCTTCGCAACCTATACCGGGCGGCCGCGGGCCGGTGAAGGTCCCGTCCGCAGGACGCCCTGCCGCAGCGGGTGCTACAGCGCCGCCGCCCGCGGGGTGATGGGGGCGTTGCGGGCGGCGGCGCCGTACTCGGGGGGAGCCGAGGCCCCTTGGCCGTCGGGCTCGGTCGGTCGGAACGGTGGGTGGTGGGGGCACGGGTCGAGCCCGGGCACGCCTGCTGTGGTGGTCTCAACAACGGACGGGGGGACGGTCATTCCCCCGGTGACGGCCCGCCGTGTGGCGGACCGTCACCGTCGTCGTCGTGATGCACGACGCCTCCCCCACGGGATTGACGCAGGGAGTCCGAGACGGTGAAAACTGCGGCCCCACGCCGCTGCTCGAGCTCCGTGACCTGACCGTACCAAAGGTAAAGGAATAGTCAAGGATTTTCCCAAAACTGGTCAAGGGGTGGATATCGGGCTCCCCCGATATCGTCCTCCCCATGCCCTCCCGAACCCCTCGCTGGCCCGTGGCCGTCTTCGACCTCGACGGCACCCTCGTCGACACGATCGGTCTCATCGTCGCCTCCTACCAGCACGCGTTCCAGACCGTGCTCGGCCGGCAGGAGGACGAGGTGCTGATCCGCAGCTGGATCGGACAGCCCCTCGCGCGGGCCTTCCGGAGCGTCTCGCCGGAGCACGCCGACCAGCTCTACGCCACCTACCTCGAGTGGAACCAGGCCAACACCGGGCGCCTCATCCGCCGGTATGCCGGGGTGGAGACCATGATGGCGGCGCTCGCCGAGGCGGGGGTCGAGGTCGCCGTGGCGACGTCCAAGCTCAAGGGGCCGGCCGAGACGGCGGTGCGGCTCGCGGGCCTGGCGGGCGTCGTCGACGTCCTGGTGACGATGGAGGACACCGACCGGCACAAGCCCGACCCGCAGCCGCTCCTGCACGCCCTCGAGCGGCTGGGGGCGACGCCGGACCAGGCGGTCTACGTCGGTGACGCGGTGGTGGACGTGCAGGCCGCGCGCAACGCCGGGATGGCCGCGATCGGTGTCACCTGGGGAGCCGGGGAGCGCGACTCCGTCGTCGCGGCCCGTCCCGACCTCGTGGCCGACACCGTGGAAGAGCTCACCGCGGCCCTCCTGCCCCCGTCGTCTCGGCGGCGCGTTTGAGGGCGGCAAGGGTCACGGGGATCCCCTCGTGGGCGGCCCTGGTCCGGTCGGCGATCTCCGCCGGGGCGTCGGCGCCGAACTTCTCCTCGAACATGGCGATCCCCCCGGGCAGGAACTCCCAGGACTCCGTCAGCTCGGTCCCCTCCTCCCGCGGGGTGAAGGTGTATCCCCACCGGACGTAGGTCCCCCCGACGACGAAGGCGAACTCCCGGCCCGGGTCGGCCACCACGACCTGCGATCGGGTCTCCCAGGTGCGCTCGGGGAGCTCGTTGCGCCCGGTGAACCAGGCTCCGACCCGGGGCCCGCCGCCCTCGTCCCACCAGCAGGTCCGGCACACCGGGCTCCACTCGCCGATCCGGGTCACGTCCGCGACCATGTCGTAGAGGGTCTGCGCCGAGCAGCCGATGACGATCGACTCGGAGTGGGTGAGGGTGTCCATCCACCTAGTCTGGCAGGGCGCCGCCACGTCCTAGACTCCG
This sequence comes from Lapillicoccus sp., assembly GCF_046595215.1. NCBI lineage: Bacteria > Bacillati > Actinomycetota > Actinomycetes > Micrococcales > Intrasporangiaceae > Lapillicoccus > Lapillicoccus sp. The sequence goes on from NZ_JBKJPP010000219.1 coordinate 81,903, forward strand.
CGCGTGCACCGCTTCGACCCGCAGACGTCCCCGGCCATCGTGGACTCGATCCTCGCCTACGCCGCCGACCGGCTCCGCCTCGACCCGGTGCCCCTCGACGGGCCCCTCAGCCGGGAGGAGCTGACCGAGGCTGCCGGCGCGACGATCACCGCCGACGGGCTCGGCGCCACCCGGGCCCTCGACGTCTACGCGGACGTGCTCGCCCCGGCCTGTCTCTCGACCGACCACCCCCGCTACCTCTCCTTCATCCCGTGCGCCCCGACGAAGGAGGCGGCGGCCTTCGACGTCGTGGTCGGCGCCTCCTCGATCTACGGCGGTTCGTGGATGGAGGGCGCCGGCGCGGTCCACGCCGAGAACGAGACCCTGCGCTGGATCGCCGACCTCGCCGGCCTGCCCGCGGAGGCGGGCGGCGTCTTCGTCAACGGCGGCACGATCGGCAACCTGTCCGCGCTGGTGGCCGCCCGGCATACCGCCCGGCGGCAGCGCACGGAGGCGGGCTCCGACGTCCGCCCGTGGCGGGTCGCCACGACCTACGGCGCGCACTCGTCGATCCAGTCCGCCTGCGACGTCATGGACGCCGAGCTGGTCACCGTCGAGGCCGACGAGCGGTGGCGGCTGAACGGCGACAACCTGCGAAAGACGTTGCAGGAGTGCGGCCCCGAGACCTTCTTTGCGGTCGTGGCCACCTGCGGGACGACGAACTTCGGGATCATCGACGACCTCACCTCGGTGGCTGCCGTATGCCGTGAGCTCGGCATCTGGTTCCACGTCGACGGCGCCTACGGCGGGGCCGCGCTGGCCGCGCCCTCGGTCCGCGAGCGGTTCGTCGGGGTCGAGCAGGCGGACTCCTTCATCGTCGACCCGCACAAGTGGCTCTTCGCGCCGTACGACTGCTGCGCCCTGCTCTACCGCAACCCGGCGCTCGCGCGGGCGGCCCACACCCAGCACGCGACCTACCTCGACGTCCTGAACGAGGCGGAGCAGTGGAACCCCACCGACTACTCGGTGGGGCTGACCCGCCGCGCGCGGGGGCTGCCGCTGTGGTTCTCCCTGGCCGTCCACGGCACGCGGGCCTACTCGGACGCCATCGAGCGCACTCTCGAGGTGGCGCGGTTCGCCGAGGCGGAGATCGAGCGGCGGCCCTACGTCGAGGCGCTGCGCGAGCGGGACCTGTCCGTCATCGTCTTCCGGCGGATCGGGTGGGCACCCGCGGACTACCAGGCCTGGTCCGACCGGCTGCTCGCCGAGGAGTTCGCGTTCGTCGTGCCGACGTCCCACGACGGCGAGACGGTGACCCGGTTCGCCATCGTCAACCCGCTGACGTCGGAAGACGACATCGCCGCGATCCTCGACACGATGGCCTGAGCCGAACTCCTGCGCGGCGAATGACACCGGTGTGATTTGCCCGTAGGGTGGGCAGCGCAGGAGCAGCCCAGGCCGCCGGTCGCGTGGCCACCCAGCTGTCGAGTGAGCACGGGGTCGAGATGAACGCGGAACGCCACGCCGGACCGGAGGTGTCGACGGATGCCGGACTCGGCTCCCGTGACCGCGAGATCCTCGCGTTCGAGCGACAGTGGTGGAAGTATGCGGGCGCCAAGGAACAGGCCATCAAGGAGCTGTTCGACATGAGCGCCACGCGCTACTACCAGGTCCTCAACGCCCTCATCGACACCTCCGAGGCGCTCGAGGCCGACCCGATGCTCGTCAAGCGCCTGCGTCGCCTGCGGGCCTCGCGCCAGCGGGCCCGTAGCGCGCGACGGATGGGCATCACCGTCTGAGACCACCCTCGCGTGGTTCACTTCCCGTCATGGGTGAGGTCCGGGTCCGGCAGGCCGCCGCAGCAGACGTGCTCATCGTCGCCGCACTGCGCCTGCAGGCGGCCCGGGTGCTCGGCGCCGGTCCCGAACCGGGCTTCCTCGACCGCTTCGCCCGGGTCTGGGACGCCGAGTCCGACCCGACGTGGGTGGCCGAGCTCGACGGAGCCCATGCCGGTGTCCTGATCGCCCGCAGCGTGCCGTCGCTGCCCTGGCCGGGTGTCGCAGAATACGTGGGCGGCCACCTGCTCGTCTCGATGCTCTTCGTCGCGCCGGGGCACGCCGACCGGGGCGTGGCGCAGGCGCTGACCGCCGCGATGACGACCTGGGCGCGCGACCGCGGGCTCGCCCTGACGGGAGAGCCGTGAGCGAGCCGGCGCCCGGACCGACGAACTCGATCACCGACGTCGCGGGCCTGCGCGTCGGCCATGCCACGCGCCGTGAGCCGGGGTGGTTGACCGGCACCACCGTCGTCCTGACGCCCGACGGCGGCGCCGTGTGCGGCGTCGACGTCCGCGGCGGCGGCCCGGGCACCCGCGAGACCGACCTGCTCGACCCGCGCAACCTCGTCGACCGCGTCCACGCGGTGCTGCTCGGTGGGGGCAGCGCCTTCGGGCTCGCCGCCGCCGACGGCATCGTCGCGTCCCTGTATGCCGCGGGGATCGGCTGGCCCGTGGGCGCCCCCGGGCAGGTCGTCCCCATCGTGCCCGGCGCGATCCTCTTCGACCTCGCCCGCGGCGGGCAGTTCGGGCACACGCCGGGCGCCCCCGAGGGGGTGGCTGCCTACGCGGCCGCCTGCGCGGCAGCGACCGACCGGGCTCCGGAGGCCGGTTCGGTCGGGGCGGCGACCGGAGCCGCAGCCGGAGGCCTGCGCGGCGGGATCGGTTCGGCAAGCGTCGTGCTCCCCTCCGGCATCACGGTCGCTGCGCTCGTCGCCGTCAACGCCGTCGGGTCGGCGGTCGACCCCGCCACCGGCGAGCTGTATGCCGTGCGGCACGGGCTCGGCGGCGAGTTCGCCTCGGTCGGTCGGCCCGGCGACGAGGACGTGGCGGCCTGGCGAGCCCGGGCCGAGCCCCCGGGGGCGTCCGCGCGGCAGCCGGCGACGGCCACGACGATCGGGGTCATCGCCACGGACGCGACCCTGGGCAAGGCGCACTGCCAGAAGGTCGCGGGGATGGGCCAGGACGGGATGGCGCGAGCCATCAACCCCGTGCACACGCTCTTCGACGGGGACACCCTCTTTGCCCTCGCGACCGGTGATCGCCCCGAGCCGGACCTGGCGCAGCTCTACGCGCTGATGGAGGCGGCCGGGTCCTGCGTCACCCGGGCCATCGGGCACGCCATGCTCGCCGCGGAGTCGGTCGACCGCACCGCTGACGGGGGCGTGGCCTTGCGCTCGTGGCGCGACACCTTCCCCTCCGGGGCACGGGGCTGAGCCGCCCTCCATCTCCAGACCGGGTGAGGGTGGGGCGGGGGTGGCTGTGTCAACCGGGGGACGGGTCAACGACACGCCTCATCCGTGTCTGAGAAGGAGGACACCATGAATCCCCTTCATCGCCGTAGACACATCATCCGTCCGCTGATCCTTGCCCTGGTGCTCACCGGGGCAGCCGGCGTCGCCTCAGCCTCGAGCACCGAGGCAGTGTCGGCGTCCTGCGGCATCTTCTTGGGGGCCGCTGCCCACGTCCGAAGGCTTCGTCCGCTACGTCCCCGAAGTCCTCACCGAGGCGGTGGGCGACGTCGTGGCGCTGCGTGGGGGGGCGAAGCTCTCCATCGTGCTCATGAACGCGAGCATCTCGAACGTGCGCAGCGCCCGTCCCGGCTGCTACGACCGGCTCGTCTTCGACCTCTCCGCACGCGACAGCTGCGGCCCGGGCCACGACCTGACGCTCCCGAGCGTCGCCGGGTTCTCGACCTTCCGGCAGGTGGCCTACTGAGGCAGCTTCGAGGGATACACCACCATCGGCCTCGGGGTCCGGGCACGACTGCCGATGCGGGTCTTCACCCTCGCCGGACCCGGGGACGGCAGCCGACTGGTCGTCGACGTCGCGCACCACTGGTGACCTCGCGCGGGGACATGCCCCGGGACATACTGAAGGCATGGAGAAGCTCAGCACCATGCAGATCCTCGACGCCGGCCTCGACGACTGGCGCAAACTCGCCCTGGCCTTGCACGCCCGGTTCCTGACCGGCGACTTCATCACGGGTCTCGCGTTCGTCACCGCCGTCACCGAGGCGGCCGAGCGAGCCGACCACCATCCGGACGTGACGCTGACGTACCCGTGGGTGGACCTGGAGCTGGTGAGCCACGATGTCTCCCAGGTCACCCAGCGCGACGTCGACCTCGCGCGTCGGATCAGCGAGATCGCCCGCGAGCAGGGGATTCTCGCGGAGCCGAGCGCCGTTGCCGAACTCGAGCTGGCGCTGGACACCGCCGACCTCGCTGCCGTCGGACCCTTCTGGGCCGCCCTGCTCACCGGGAGTCCCGACTCACTCAAGGGAGACGACGTGGTGGATCCCCGTGGGCGGGTGCCCTTGCTCTGGTTCCAGCACACCGATGCGCACGAGCCTGCGCGTCAGCGTTTTCACTGTGACCTGTGGGTGCCTCACGACGTCGCCGAGCAGCGCATCGCGGCCGCGGTGGCCGCCGGTGGCCGGGTGGTCGACGACGACGAGGCCCCGTCGTTCGTCGTCCTGGCCGACCCCGAGGGCAACAAGGCCTGTGTGTGCACGTGCCTCAACCGTTGAGAGCCTGAGAAGCGGGCGCACCCGGCGGGAGGCTATCGCGCCACGGCTTCGCGGCGAAGGCGAGGGCCTCGGGGAGGCGCTCGGTGAGCTGGCGGCGGGCGGTTGGCGCGATGATCAGGTCGTGGGACAGCTGACGGACGCAGACGCCCTGCGCCTGTTCATTGCTTCGACGAGCGCTTCAGCCGTCTGGCCTTCGCCCCTGGCCAGTTCCGCCTCCGAGGCGGCAAGCTGCCGCACGGTCTCGGATTCGGAGAGGACCGCGATGGTCTCCTGGTGCACCCGGCCGACGGTCTCGGACAGGTGAGCTCTCACTCCGGCCAGCGGACGATGCTCTGTCATGGTCATCAGCAGGACCCACGCAGGCCAGCGTTGACCCAACGGGATCGCCACATCCGGGATTCGCCTCTCAGGGAACGGACCACCATGACGCCGGACGACACCTACTCGCACGGCCACCACGAGTCCGTCCTGCGCTCCCACCAGTGGCGCACGGCGGAGAACTCGGCCGCCTACCTGCTGGCGCACCTCACCCCGGGGACGGACCTGCTCGACATCGGCTGCGGGCCCGGAACGATCACGCTCGACCTCGCCGAGCATGTCGCCCCGGCTCGGGTCGTCGGCGTCGACAACGCACCCGAGGCGCTGGACGCGGCCCGCAGCAACGCTGCCCGGCGCGGCGACACCACGACCGCCTTCGCGGCCGGCGACGTCTACGCCCTTGGCCTCCCCGACGAGAGCTTCGACGTCGTCCACGCCCACCAGGTGCTCCAGCACCTCACCGACCCCGTCGCCGCCCTGCGCGAGATGCGCCGCGTCTGCCGCCCCGGTGGCCTCGTCGCGGCCCGCGACGCCGACTACGCGGCCATGACCTGGCACCCCGCCAGCCCGGACCTCGACGCGTGGCTCGCGCTCTACGAGGCCGTGGCCCGCAGCAACGGCGCCGAGCCGGACGCCGCCCGCCGGCTGCTCGGGTGGGCCCACGCCGCGGGGTTCGACGACGTCGGCACGTCCGCCGACGTCTGGTGCTACGCGAGCGCGGAGGAGCGTGCCTGGTGGGGCGGGCTGTGGGCGGACCGGGTGACGAGGTCGGCCCTGGCCGGGCAGGCCGTCGACCGGGGCCTGGCGACCCCTGAGCGGCTCGAGGAGATGGCGCGGGCCTGGCGGGCGTGGGCCGCGCACCCGGACGGCTGGTTCGCGGTGCTCAACGGCGAGATCCTCTGCCGGGCCTGACCCACCCGACCTGACGCCGGCGTGCGAGGCTGGTCGCCATGAGCGCGAAGTGGAGCACCCCGGTAGAGCTCGATGCGGCCCGCGAGACGATCGCCGCCTCCATCGACGGATGGCAGGAACCCGCGGCGTATGCCGTGGGCCTCACCTCCGCGACCTCGTCCGCGGAGACCGAGTTCCCCCGGATCAACGTCGGGGAGAGCTACCTCCCGGCGCTGGTCATGGCCAAGACGATCGGCTACGCCAATGGGACCGTGACGCACCCGCTGACCTCCCACGAGCTGCGGCACGCGATCAACGGCCTCGAGCCGGCCGAGGCGTGCACGGCATACGAGCACCCCAACCTCGCCGCCTGGCGAGGCATCCTCGCCGAGCTGGAGTCCAACCCCGCGCGCACGGCCGTCGTCGTCTTCATCGGCGACCTCGCCGACCCGGTGTCCTCCGAGGCCGACGGGTCGTTGCGCTCCCAGCTGCCCGGGTGAGCTGCCTGTTCTGCGCGATCGTCGCGGGCGCGATGCCGGCGCAGGTCGTCCTCGACGAGCCCGACCTGCTCGGCTTCCTCGACGCCCGACCGGTCTTCAAGGGCCACGTCCTGCTCGTGCCCCGCGAGCACGTCGACACGATTCTCGACCTGCCGGCCCGGCTGCGCGAGCCGCTGCTGGAGGCGACCCAGCGGCTCGCGGCGGCGCTCGTGGACGGGCTCGGCGCCCAGGGCAGCTTCGTGGCGATGAACAACGTCGTCAGCCAGTCGGTGCCACACCTGCACGTCCATGTCGTGCCCCGCACCAAGGGTGACGGGCTGCGGGGGTTCTTCTGGCCGCGCACCACCTACGCCGACGACGTCGAGGCCGCCGAGTATGCCGGGCGGCTGGCGGTCGCCCTCGCTGACCCCTCCGCCCGCTGACCCCCTGCTCACCCTTTGCGTCCGGCAGCTCGGTCGCCCTGGCGACCGACGTGCCGGACGCAAGGGGGCCGCGTGGGCTCCATCGTTTGCACTCTCCACCCGAGAGTGCCAATAATGGCACTGGCACTCTCGACCCGAGAGTGACAACTCGACCACTTGGCGAGGTCCGGGGAACGCGCGCGACGTGAGCGTGTCGGGAACCGGATCGTCCGTCGCGGGCGCCTCGTGGTCTTCCACATACGTTTTGCGTGGGAGGAACCACCCGAATGGCCAAGATCATCGCTTTCGATGAAGAGGCTCGCCGCGGTCTCGAGCGAGGGATGAACATCCTCGCCGACGCCGTCAAGGTGACGCTCGGTCCGAAGGGCCGCAACGTCGTCCTCGAGAAGAAGTGGGGTGCACCCACGATCACCAACGATGGTGTGTCCATCGCCAAGGAGATCGAGCTCGAGGACCCGTACGAGAAGATCGGCGCAGAGCTGGTCAAGGAAGTTGCCAAGAAGACCGACGACGTCGCCGGTGACGGCACGACGACGGCCACGGTCATCGCCCAGGCGATGGTCCGTGAGGGTCTGCGCAACGTCGCCGCCGGCGCCAACCCGATGGCCCTCAAGCGGGGCATCGAGAAGGCTGTCGAGGCCGTCGCCGCAGAGCTGCTGCGCAGCGCGACCGAGATCGAGACCAAGGAGCAGATCGCTGCCACGGCCTCCATCTCCGCCGCCGACGAGCAGATCGGTGAGCTCATTGCCGAGGCCATGGACAAGGTCGGCAAGGAAGGCGTCATCACCGTCGAGGACTCCAACACCATGGGTCTGGAGCTCGAGCTCACCGAGGGCATGCGCTTCGACAAGGGCTACATCTCGCACTACTTCGTGACCGACACCGAGCGCATGGAGACCGTCCTCGACGACGCCTACGTGCTCGTGGCCAACAGCAAGATCAGCAACGTCAAGGACCTGCTGCCCTTGCTGGAGAAGGTCATGCAGTCGGGCAAGCCGCTGCTCATCATCGCCGAGGACATCGACGGTGAGGCGCTCGCCACCCTGGTCGTGAACAAGATCCGTGGCACCTTCAAGTCCGTCGCCGTCAAGGCGCCGGGCTTCGGTGACCGGCGCAAGGCCATGCTCGCCGACATCGCCATCCTCACCGGTGGCCAGGTCATCTCCGAGGAGGTCGGCCTCAAGCTCGACAGCGCGGACCTCGACCTGCTCGGCCGGGCCCGCAAGGTCGTCGTCACCAAGGACGACACGACCATCGTCGAGGACCAGGAGGACCGCAGCGCCATCGAGGGCCGCATCTCCCAGATCAAGGCGGAGATCGAGAAGTCGGACTCCGACTATGACCGCGAGAAGCTCCAGGAGCGCCTCGCCAAGCTCGCCGGCGGCGTCGCCGTCATCAAGGCGGGCGCGGCCACCGAGGTCGAGCTCAAGGAGCGCAAGCACCGCATCGTGGACGCCGTTCGCAACGCGAAGGCGGCCGTCGAAGAGGGCATCGTCGCCGGTGGCGGCGTCGCGCTGGTCCAGGCCGGCATCGAGGCGTTCGCCAAGCTCGAGCTGACCGGCGACCAGGCCACAGGCGCCAACATCGTCCGCGTGGCGATCGAGGCACCGCTCAAGCAGATCGCGATCAACGCCGGTCTCGAGGGCGGCGTCGTGTCGGAGAAGGTGCGCAACCTTCCCGCGGGTCACGGCCTCAACGCCGCGACCGGTGACTACGTCGACATGATCGCCGAAGGCATCATCGACCCGGCCAAGGTGACGCGTTCCGCGCTGCAGAACGCGGCGTCGATCGCCGCGCTGTTCCTCACCACCGAGGCCGTCATCGCCGACAAGCCCGAGAAGGCTGCGGCCATGGGCGGCGGCGACGGAGGCATGGGCGGCATGGGCGGCATGGACTTCTGAGTCCACGCACCTCCTGCCCCACCGCTTCACCAGATCCACAGCAGGGCCCCCGCTCCGGCGGGGGCCCTGCTGCCGTGCGGGGGCCGGTCGTGCGGCAATGATGTGTTGAATCGTGACCTGACGGTCGTGTCCACGCGCATATCCACCCCCTAAGGTGCTGCTGTCAACGCATTCCTCGGTCGTGAGCAGGGGGCTGGATGAGCACAGCGGCGGTCGAGCTGGTGGGTCTGAGCAAGTCGTTCGGCGACGTGAGCGCCGTGGACAGCATCGACCTGCGGATCGAGGACGGCGAGTTCTTCTCGATGCTCGGGCCGAGCGGCTCGGGCAAGACCACCGTGCTGCGGATGATCGCGGGCTTCGAGCGGCCGAGCGGTGGCACGGTAAGACTGGCCGGCGACGACGTCACCACCCGCCCTCCGTTCGCCCGCGACGTCAACACGGTCTTCCAGGACTACGCGCTCTTCCCGCACATGGACGTGCTCACCAACGTCGAGTACGGCCTGCGCGTCCAACGGGTGCCGCGTGCCGAGCGACGCGAGCAGGCGATGGCGGCACTCGACGCCGTGCAGCTCGGCGGACTCGGCGACCGCCGCCCCACGCAGCTCTCCGGCGGCCAGCGCCAGCGCGTCGCCCTCGCCCGGGCGCTCGTCAACCGCCCCAAGGTGCTGCTGCTCGACGAGCCGCTGGGGGCGCTCGACCTCAAGCTGCGCCGGGCGATGCAGCTCGAGCTCAAGGAGCTCCAGCGCGAGGTCGGCATCACCTTCGTGTTCGTGACCCACGACCAGGAGGAGGCGCTGACCATGAGTGACCGCATCGCCGTCTTCCGTGACGGTCGCATCGAGCAGGTCGCCACTCCCGCGGAGCTCTACGAGTTCCCGACGACGCCCTTCGTCGCGGGGTTCGTCGGCACCTCCAACCTGCTCACCGGAGACGCCGCCCGCGCGGTGCTCGGGCGCGCGGGCACCTTCAGCATCCGCCCGGAGAAGATCCACCTCGACCCGGAGGCCGGCCTCTACTCCGGGGCGGGTCACACGACCGCCCGCGGCACCGTGGCCGACGTGGTCTACCTCGGCTCGGTCAACCACTACCTCGTCGAGCTCGACGCCGGACCCACAGTGACGGTGCTGCGCCAGAACCTGCACGGCAGCACCGACCAGTCCATGAGCCGCCGTGGCCAGCCGGTGAACGTCGGCTGGGCCGACGAGCACGTGATCGACCTCTCGGACCCACCCCATGAGAAGGAGACGCCATGAAGCAGACCAGGATGCTCGCCGCGACCGCGGCGGTGCTGACCCTCGCGTTGAGCGGGTGCGGGACCTCGTCGGGAGACGGCGGCGGCACGGCCACCGGCTCGGAGGAGCAGGGCGGGTTCACCGCCCCTGACGTGCCCATCGCCGATGCGCTCGGCGACAACGAGGGGAGCCTGACGGTCCTTGCGTGGCCCGGCTATGCCGAGGACGGGTCGACGGACCCGTCGGTCGACTGGGTGACGCCGTTCGAGAAGGAGACCGGCTGCCAGGTCGACGTCAAGTACTTCGGCACCTCCGACGAGGCCGTCAACCTGATGAAGTCCGGACAGTACGACGTCGTCTCCGCCTCTGGCGACGCGTCCCTGCGGCTGGTGGCCGGCGGTGACGTCGCGCCGGTGAACACCGACCTCATCGCCAACTACGCCGACGTGTGGTCCTTCCTCAAGGACCGGGCCTGGAACTCCGTCAACGGCCAGATGTACGGCGTCCCCCACGGCTACGGCGCCAACCTGCTGATGTACAACACCGACGACGTCACACCCGCCCCCACCAGCTGGAGCGCCGTGTTCGACGACGCGTCGTCGTACTCCGGCAAGGTGACCGCCTACGACTCGCCGATCTACATCGCCGACGCCGCCCTCTACCTCATGAAGACGCAGCCCGACCTGGGCATCGAGGACCCCTATGCCCTCGACGAGGACCAGCTCGCCGCCGCGGTCGACCTGCTCAAGCAGCAGCGCGAGCACGTGGGGGAGTACTGGTCGGACTACCTCAAGGAGATCCAGTCCTTCAAGAGCGGCGACTCGGTGGTCGGCACGACGTGGCAGGTGATCGTCAACCTCGCCCAGGACGAGAAGGCGTCGGTCGAGGCGATCCTCCCGGAGGAGGGCGCGACCGGCTGGTCGGACACCTGGATGGTGTCGTCGAAGACCGAGCACCCCAACTGCGCCTACGCCTGGATGAACCACATCATCAGCCCCGAGGCCAACGCCGCGGTGGCCGAGTGGTTCGGCGAGGCGCCGGCCAACGAGAAGGCGTGCGACCTGACCACCAAGGGCTTCTGCGACTCCTACCACGCCGGTGACGAGGCCTACGCCGAGCAGATCCACTACTGGACCACGCCGATCGAGCAGTGCCTGGACGGCCGCACCGACGTCACCTGCACGACGTACCAGGACTGGACCCGGGCCTGGACCGAGATCAAGGGCTGACGCATGGCACGACAGCGACCGCCGGGGGGAGGTGGGGACACCTCGAGCGCTGGGGTGCTCCACCGCCACCCCCGAGTGCGGCTGGGCCTGCTCCTGGGCCCGCCGATGCTCTGGCTCGGGGTGCTCTACCTGGGCTCCCTGGCGGCGCTGTTCGTCACCTCGCTGTGGACCGTCGACGCCTTCGGCGGCAACATCCAGCGGATCTGGAACCTCGACAACTACCGCGACCTGTTCACGCTCGAGGTCTACCGCACGATCACGATCCGCACCCTGCTCACCGCCGCGGCGGTCACGGTCATCGACGCTGTGCTGGCCTTCCCGATCGCCCTCTACATGGCCAAGGTCGCCTCGCCGGCGCGCCAGCGGCTGCTGGTGATCGCGGTCCTGACGCCGCTGTGGGCCTCCTACCTGGTGAAGGCCTACGCCTGGCGGGGCATGCTCGCCAACGGCGGTCCTCTCGACTCGATCGGGGTCTCGCCCGGCTACGGCGTGACGGCGACCGTGGTCACCCTGTCCTATCTGTGGCTGCCCTACATGATCCTGCCGATGTACGCCGGTTTGGAGCGGCTGCCGAACTCGCTCATCGAGGCCTCCGCCGACCTCGGCGCGAGCACCGCCACCACGATGCGTCGAGTCGTGCTGCCCGTGCTGCTCCCGGCGGCGGTCGCGGGCTCGATCTTCACCTTCTCGCTGACCCTGGGCGACTACATCGCCGTCAAGATCGTGGGCGGTGCCAACCAGATGCTCGGCAACGTCGTCTATGACTCCTTCCTGACCGGCAACAACATGCCGTTCGCAGCAGCGGTCGCGACGATCCCGGTCGTCGCCATGCTGGTCTACCTCTCGGCCGTGCGCAGGACGGGAGCGCTGGACTCGCTGTGAGCTTCTCCCGGACGACGAGGACCGTGCTCGGCCTGCTCAGCGGCCTGGTGCTGCTGTTCATCTATGCGCCGCTGGCGCTGGTGCTGCTCAACTCCTTCAACACCTCGCGCACCTTCGAGTGGCCCCCGACCGGCTACACGACGAAGTGGTGGTCGGCTGCCGTCGAGAACCCGGGCGCGCGCAACGCGATCATGGTCTCGCTCGAAGTGGCGGTGGTGGCGACAGCGATCGCGCTCGTCCTCGGGACGATGGCGGCGATCGCCCTGCAGCGCTTCCGATTCTTCGGCCGCGACACCGTCTCGTTGCTCGTCATCCTGCCGATCGCGCTGCCGGGGGTGGTGACCGGCATCGCCCTGGCCAACGCGTTCCTGACGATCTTCGGGATCGAGCTGGGCTTCTTCTCCCTGGTCGTCTCGCATGCCACCTTCTGCATCGTGACGGTCTTCAACAACGCGATCGCGCGGCTGCGGCGGCTGGGCGGCAACCTCGAGGAGGCGTCGATGGACCTCGGCGCGGGCACGTTTCGGACCTTCTGGTCGGTGACCCTGCCGATGATGCGCTCGGCCCTGCTCGCGGGTGCCCTGCTGTCCTTCGCGCTGTCCTTCGACGAGATCATCGTGACGACGTTCACGGCCGGGTCCGGGGTCCAGACGCTGCCGATCTGGATCTACCAGAATCTCTTCCGGCCCAATCAGGCGCCGGTGGTGAACGTGGTCGCGGCCGCGCTCATCGTGCTGTCCGTGATCCCGATCTGGCTCTCGCAGAAGCTCGCCGGCACCGACGAGTCCGTCGCCGCGGCCCGCTAGCCCGGTCCGACAGTGCGATGATCCCCCCGATGATCAGTGGTCGGAACCGTGACGGGGTCGGTGCCGTCCGATCAGATGAGGGGCCGGGACGCACCGCCCCCCACCAGAAGGGATGGTCGAAGATGAACCGACTCCGTACGACTCACCTGCTGCTCGCTGCGGTGGCCGCTCTGGCCCTGGCCCTCACCGGGTGCGGCGCCCAGGACGACACGGACAGCGCGGCCGACCCTGCCACGAGCCAGACCTCGGCCCCGTCGGCCGAGGCGGGCGGCACCCTGGCCCTGATCGCCGACGGATCTGCGACCGGCAAGTGCGCGGTGCCCAACGCCCAGACCCTCGAGGCGTTCGACACCGCCTTCGCGGGCACGGTCACCTCGCTCGGCGACGACACCGTGACGCTGTCGGTCGACCAGTGGTACGCCGGGGACGAGGCGTCGACGGTCACGGTGGCTGCACCGAGCCAGGATCTCCAGGACCTGCTCATGGCCGTCGACTTCCAGGACGGCAAGAGCTATCTGGTCAGCGCCACCGACGGTCGGGTGACCCTCTGCGGCTACACCGCCGAGGACAACCCGGAGCTGCAGACGATCTACGACGAGGCGTTCGGCCAGTGACCTCGGTCGTCGGCGTGCTCCTCGCGGCGGGGGCTGGTCGGCGCTTCGGCGGTCCCAAGGCGCTGGCGCGGGACGACGACGGCACCTCGTGGCTGCTGCGCTCGGTGCAGGCGCTGGGACCGTGCGCGGAGATCGTCGTGGTGCTGGGCGCCGAGGCCGAGCGGGCCGCAGCGCTGCTGCCGATGTCGGTGGCGCGCATCCGTGCCGACGACTGGGCCGACGGAATGGGCGCGTCGCTGCGCAGCGGGCTCACCGCCCTGGCCGAGACCTCCCACGACGCGGCGCTGGTCTCGCTGGTCGACCTCCCCGACGTCGACGCGGCCGTCGTCGCCCGGCTCGCGGCCGCTGCCGGCGGGCCCGACGTCCTCGCGCGGGCGGCGTACGACGGCGTGCCCGGGCACCCCGTGCTGCTCGGGCGCGACCACTGGGCAGGAGTCGTGGAGACCGCGAGCGGCGACCGGGGGGCCCGCGACTACCTGGCTGCCCACGAGGTCGCGCTGGTCGAGTGCGGAGACCTGGCGACCGGCGTCGACGTGGACCACCGCCCAGGCGCGGTCGCGCATCCAACGTCTGGCCAACGTCCCTGGTCGTAACCTGACGTCATGGACTCTGCCGCCGACGTGGCTGCCCGCCTGGGCGCGACCGGCTACCTCGCTGACGAGGACCTCGCGACCGTCGTGTTCCTGGCCTCCCGGATGCAGCGGCCGCTGCTGCTGGAGGGCGAGCCCGGCACCGGCAAGACAGCGCTCGCCGAGGCGCTCGCCCAGAGCCTCGACCTGCCGCTCGTGCGCCTGCAGTGCTACGAGGGCATCGACGCCAGCCAGGCGCTCTACGACTGGGACTTCCCGCGCCAGATCCTCCACCTGCGCGCCCTCGAGGCGTCCGGACACGTCGACTCCGACGAGGCCGAGAAGAGCCTGTACGACGAGCGGTTCCTGCTGTCGCGACCGGTGCTCGCCGCCCTGCGGCAGGCGCCCGCGGTGCTGCTGGTCGACGAGGTGGACCGCGCCGACGACGAGTTCGAGGCGTTCTTGCTGGAGGTGCTGTCGACCTGGCAGGTCACCATCCCCGAGTTCGGCACCATCACCGCCCCGGAGCCACCGCTGGTGGTGCTGACCTCCAACCGCACCCGCGAGCTGCACGACGCGCTCAAGCGTCGCTGCCTCTACCACTGGATCGACCACCCGGGTCTCGAGCGGGAGGTGGAGATCGTGCGCTCTCGCGCCCCCGAGGTCAGCGAGACCCTCGCCCGCCAGGTGGTCGGACTGGTCCAGCAGCTGCGCGCCCGCGACGACCTGCTCAAGCCGCCCGGCGTCGCGGAGACGCTCGACTGGGCGCGCGCCCTGACCTATCTCGGCACCGCCGAGCTCGACCTCGCCTCGGCCGCGGCGACGCTCGGTGCGCTGCTGAAGTATCGCGAGGACGCCGACCGGGTGAAGGCCGCGCTCGACCGGATGCTGGCGAAGTGAGCCTCGCGCCCCACGCCGCCGACGAGATCCTGCTCGGCTTCGCGCGCGCGTTGCGCTCGGCCGGTGTGAACGTGACCCAGGACCGCGCGCAGTGCTTCTTGTCAGCAGTGGCCACCGTCGGGGCCGACGACCGACAGGCGACCTACTGGGCAGGTCGCGCCACACTGTGCGGGTCGCCCGACGACCTCGCCCGCTTCGACCAGGTCTTCGCCAGCTGGTTTGAGCACCGCGACGGGTTGCCGCAGCCGCGTCCCCGCGAACGCTCCCGCCCGTCCACGGCCCACCTGCTGCCGGATTCCGAGAGCGGCGGCCGCGATGGCGGCGACGGCGAGGAGGACGTGGTGCGTGCCGCCGCGTCGGCCGCGGAGGTGCTGCGTCACCGCGACGTCGCCACCATGGACTCGGCCGAGAAGCGACGCCTGGCGGCGATGTTCTCCCGCCTGTCGCTGCGTCCGCCCATGCGTCGCACGGCCCGCCACCAGAGGTGGCACCGCGGCACCATCGACGCCTCCCGCACGTTGCGCAACTCCCTGCGTCACCTCGGCGAGCCCGGCGAGATCGCATGGCGCCGCCGCGGTGTCCGCCCGCGTCGGGTGGTGCTGCTGGTGGACGTGAGCGGCTCGATGAGCCTGTACGCCGACGCGCTGCTGCGCCTGGCCCACCGGCTGACCCAGTCGGCGCGGACCACGGGCGGCACCGTCGAGACCTTCACGGTCGGCACCCGCCTGACCCACGTCACCCGTGCCCTGCGGTCCCCGGACGCCGACCGCGCCATCATTGCCGCCGGCGAGGTCGTGCCGGACTGGTCCGGTGGCACCAAGCTGGGGGAGAACCTGCGCGTCTTCCTCGACCGGTGGGGCCAGCGCGGCCTGGCCCGCGGTGGGGTCGTCGTCGTCTTCAGCGACGGCTGGGAGCGCGGCGATGCGGAGCTGCTGGGCGAGCAGATGGCCCGGCTGCAACGGATCGCGCACCGGGTGATCTGGGTCAACCCGCACCGCGGCAAGGAGGGCTACCAGCCCCTGCAGGCCGGGGTCGTGGCCGCCCTGCCGCACTGCAACGACTTCCTCGCCGGCCACTCGCTGGCCACGTTCGCCGAGCTGACGGAGGTGATCGCACGTGCGTGACGTGCTGTCGGAGCTCATGACCTGGTGGGAGGCCGGCGAGACGATCGGAGTGGGGACGGTCGTGGCGACCTTCCGGTCGGCCCCGCGCCCAGCCGGCGCCTCCATGCTCGTCGGGCCCGACGACACGGCCGTCGGTTCGGTGTCGGGCGGGTGTGTCGAGGGCGCGGTCTACGAGCTCGCCCAGGGCGTGGTCGCCTCGGGCGAGCCGGTGCTCGAGCGCTACGGCGTCTCCGACGACGACGCCTTCGCGGTGGGCCTGACCTGCGGCGGCATCCTCGACGTCTTCGTCGAACAGGTCTCCCGCACGACCTTCCCGGAGCTGGGCGAGGTCGCCGCCGACATCGAGGCGGGGCGACCCGTCGCCCTGGCCACCGTCATCCAGCACCCCGACCCCGCGTGGGTCGGGCGGCGGATGGTGGTCCGCCCGGACGTCCCGGCCGAAGGTGGCCTGGGCTCCCCGCGTGCCGACGCGGCGGTCCATGACGACGCGCTCGGGCTGCTGGCCGTCGGCACCAACGCCACGCTCACCTACGGCCCTGACGGCGAGCGCCGTGGGGAGGGGATGCGGGTCTTCGTGTGGGGATTCGCCCCCAAGCCACGGATGCTGGTCTTCGGCGCCATCGACTTCGCCGCCGCGGTGGCCAAGGTCGGCTCGTTCCTGGGCTACCACGTGACGGTCTGCGACGCGCGTCCGGTGTTCGCCACCACCTCACGCTTCCCCGGTGCGGACGAGGTCGTGGTCGACTGGCCCCACCGCTATCTCGGCGCCGAGCTCGAGGCCGGACGCATCGACCGGCGCACGGTGCTGGCGCTGCTGACCCACGACCCGAAGTTCGACGTTCCGCTCCTCGAGGTCGCGCTACGGCTCCCCGACGACGTACGCCCCGGATTCATCGGCGCGATGGGGTCCCGGCGCACGCACGAGGAGCGCATGGGCCGCCTGGCCGAGGCCGGGCTCGGCGCCGACGAGATCGCGCTGCTCTCCTCGCCCATCGGCCTCGACCTCGGCGCCCGCACGCCGGAGGAGACGGCCGTGTCGATCGCCGCCGAGATCGTGGCCCGCCAGTGGGGCGGATCGGGCGAGCGCCTCGCCTCCACAGAGGGTCGGATCCACCACGACGACTGATCCCCTGTTGTGAGCGTCACACTCGGGCTAGGTTTGCCGCGACCCCCGGGGAGAAGCGATGAAGCCCGACGACCTGCACGCACGCCGTGTCAGTGCTGTGCGCGCCTGGACCCAGTTCGTCGCCCAGGGCGACCGGGAGGCCGACGCGGTCCGCCCGGAGATCCTGCGCAGCTGGCAGCTCTCGGGGGTGGTCTCGCCTGCCATGACCGAGGCCCCGCTCGACGACGAGGGCGACACGGCCGACTTCTTCAACGCCTCACCCCTCCAGGCCGCGGTCACGCGCGTGCAGGACGAGCTGCGACGCACCGCCGAGGACGGTGACCTGGTCATCGCCATCACCGACGAGCAGACCCGCATCCTGTGGACCTACGGCGGTCGGGTGATGCGCCGCAAGGCCGAGACGGTCAACTTCGTGCCCGGGGGCCGTTGGGACGAGGCGAGCGTGGGCACCAACGCCCTCGCGATCGCCGGCCGGACCGGTGCGCCGTCGATGGTCTTCAGCGCCGAGCACTATGCCGAGGTCGTGCACAACTGGGTGTGCTGGGCCGCTCCCGTCTTCGACCCGGTCACCGGTCGCCCGCTCGGCGTGATCGACCTCTCGACCACCTGGGACCGCACCCACCCCATCGGCCTGGCGACCGCGCGGGTGATGGCGAGGCACATCGAGGGCGCGATGCCCGCCGACCGGCGGACGACCCCCCTCGGGGTGGCGGCACCCGCCGATGCCGGCCTCACGCTGACGCTGCTCGGCACCGCCGAGGTGTGGCTCGACGGCCAGCGCCTGCTGCTCAACCGTAGACAGACCGAGATCCTCGCGCTGCTGGCGCTGCACCCCGACGGTCTGTCGGTCGAACAACTGCACTCGTTGCTCTACGGGGACTCCTCGGTGACCACCTCCACGCTCAAGGCGGAGGTCTCCCACCTCCGCTCGGCCCTGTCCGGCCAGCTCTCTTCGCGGCCCTACCGCCTCACCCTGCCGGTCACCACCGACATCGAGGAAGTCCAGCGGCAGCTGCGTCGCGGCGACGTACGAGCGGCGGTGCGTGCCTATGGCGGTGACCTGCTCCCCGGGACGGACTCGCCGTCGCTGGTGCAGACGGGGGAGTACCTCGCGGTCAGCGTGCGCGAGGCGCTGCTGGCCCATCCCGACCCGGACGCCGTGCTGCGCTACAGCGAGCTCGCGCCCTATGACACCGCCGTGGTGGAGGGATGCCTTGCCTCGCTGCCGGTCCATCACCCGGTGGCCCCGCTGCTGAAGGGGCGGTTGGCCGCGGCCCGGTGACGGACCGGTCCCGACGCGGTCGGGCAACCGTTGTCCAACCACGACGACATAGATTCACCATCACGTGACCCACCTCACACTGGAGCTGCCTGATGTCGAAGATCGAACTCACTGTCGACGGGGCTGCGGTCTCCGATGATGTCGAGCCCCGGATGCTGCTCGTGCAATACCTGCGCGA